>JAEUVI010000203.1 GCA_016787105.1 Chitinophagaceae bacterium
CTGTTGATTGCAATGAATAAAAAGAAACAAAATCTTTTCCGTTTTCAGAACGTTGTATCTCAAATTTAATTTCTTCATTCATATCTCCTGCTATTTCCCAATCAATATCTACCGTGCCGGTCTTTGATTTTACTGCGTTGAATAAAATGAGTTTTACAGGCAAAGGATTTGTTGCAAACGGATCAGTAGTTGCTAAAGTAAATATTCCGAGTTGTGTAAGAGGAGTGCTTTCTATGGTTCCGGTAATATATGGAGGAGCAGAGGGCCCGGGAGTTCTTGATAAAGTGCCACTGTTCTTCCATTGATTATCTCCGCTATTATGCCTTGCAACATATGTTGAGCTGAGAACTTTTGCAAAGCCATATTGAGTAATACTCAAAATAACATTTACAGGCACGGATAAACTGCCTGTAGTTTTTTGAAGGTTCCAGTATTCTACGTAGCTGATATGATCAAAAGGTGATTCATAGCTGGTACCATAAATGCTTTGCGGATTAGCTCTTATGTATTCCGCTGTAAACTCATCAGTAATAGCGAGACCTATTGAATTAAAGCTTATTGGCGCGTAAATACTTCCTTTACCAATAGGAAAAGTGAAGAATGGATCATCTCCCACTTTTATCATTGGTCCTTCAATGAAACTGCTTGATGAACCTCCCGTCACTGTTGCATTATCAAGAAGTGATAATATTTTAGTTGAAGTAGTTTTTATTTTTCCAGTTACCAGGCTAAGCTTATATGGCAGATTTAACGACGTACTTAAGGTCGCTCCTGCTACGTTATTCATTTGCAGCGTTACACTATTGGTTATACTTCCTGTAATATTTATATCTTGATTTGTGGCTCCGCTTAATTCAAGTACAGGTAATCCGGTTCCTGTCTTGGTAACTACACCCTGACTGGTTATATTACCTTTTATTTTTACAGTATTGTTCGATGTTGAATTCTGAAGACTAAATGTAGAAGAAGCTGCTTGCACATAATTTCCGTTTACTACAAAATCAGCACTCATTCCCAGCGAAAGTGTAACACCGGAGTTAATCTGTAGATTTCCCATAATTAATAATGGTATTGTTCCAGATCCAGAATAAGTTACAGGAGCTCCAAAACTAGTTGAAGACAAAATCAGTGTGCCATAAGTTCTACCGGATAAAGAAATCGTATAACCTGCACTGCGTACATCGAACTCGAAAATTCCGTATTCAGTACCCGCCGCTTTCGATAATCGTGAAACCAGGTTATTAGTATGACCTGATGAAGTGTTATGAACGTATTTCGCACCGTTGTTTATCCGGAAATAATTTGTGGTACCTACCGTAACGGCTGTTCCTCCCATTGCCATTGTCCTCCCTGAAGAATTGTAAAATATTGCACCACTATTCAATATCACAGCATCGCCCGGTCCTGTAACATCAAAAGCCGGGTTGGCTGTATTAGTTACCGGTACGGTGAAAGTAATTGTATTACCTGCAATCGGACTCACTTTAAATGAGTTTAGAACAACGTTGTATGTTCCACCCGGAAGTACAACTGAGTAACTACCCGCAACAACAGAATTATCCAACACAACATCATCAGCAGGAACTGGTACAACATCTCCTACCCAGTTGGTAGCAGTAGACCACAGTCCATCACCTCCGCCGCCATCCCAAGTAATAGTAGCTCCTTTTGCAGAAAACGAAAAAATAACAACTGTGCAAATAAAGTGTAGAATTCTTCTCATAGCATTTCATTTGAAACAGTAATAAGGTTTCAGTATTACTATGCTCAGAGACCTATTCTACCACAGTTGTATAAGGCAGGAATGAAAATGAATTTATTGAAAAAAATTGTTCAGGCAATAAATGAAACGGGGAATTTTAAGTTTTACACTTATATAAAAAAACAAAATATATAAACAACTTAAGTTCTTTTGATTTTACTTTTTTCTAAAAAATAATCTGATCGGAACTCCAGAAAAATTAAATGCCTCACGCAATTGATTTTCCAAATAGTTCTTATACGGCTGCTTGATATCATCCGGATAATTACAGAAAAAAGCAAATGAAGGAACAACAGTAGGAAGCTGGGTGATATATTTTACCTTGATTGGATGGCCGCGTACTACGGGTGGATGGTAAGACTGTATAGCTTTCAGAATAACTTCATTCAATTGCGAGGTAGGAATTTTTCTTTTTCTTGTTTCATATACATCCAGCGCAGTTTCTATTACTTTAAAAATTCTTGTTTTTTCTTTCGCTGAAATAAATATGATCGGTACATCATTAAATGGGGCTAACCTCTTTTTCAATTCCTGTTCATAATCC
>JAEUVI010000281.1 GCA_016787105.1 Chitinophagaceae bacterium
AGATTATAGCATGATTAAATTTTCGGTAAAGCATTTTGCAGATTTTTACCGGGGATTAAAGAAGTTATCAAAACAGTTTGAAAACATTGATTTGCCAGATTATTTCAAACTATACATCGATCGTATTTCGCAATTGCTCAAAGAAGAGCCTTTAAAAAAACTGGCGGATACAAGTCCCAAGGAAAAATTTACAGCGGCGCAGAATTTATATTTTGGTTATTACCTGCGCGGCCGTTATAAAACAGATTCGCTTGAACTGATAAATATTTTCAGCCGGTTGGATGCCTGGTTCAGTATGGCTGTAGCAGTGAAAACATTCAAGCTTACTTTCCCGGAATTTATTGAAAGCGATGATCCGGTTATAGATGCAAAAGGCCTGTACCATATTTTATTGCCAGAGCCCGTTGCTTATGATATGGAATTAAATACTACACATAATTTTCTCTTTCTCACAGGTGCAAATATGGCGGGCAAAAGTACCTTGATAAAATCAGTAGGGTCATCCGTTTTCCTGGCCCATATTGGTATGGGTGTGCCTGCGCAAAGTATGAAGCTTACCTTGTTTGATGGGTTATTAAGTAATATCAATGTGGTAGATAATATTGCAAAAGGTGAGAGCTTTTTTTTCAATGAAGTGCAGCGTATCAAAAACACTATCGAAAAAATAAATACGGGTAAGAAATGGCTGGTACTGATTGATGAATTATTCAAAGGGACCAACGTGCAGGATGCTATGAAATGTTCGCTTACGGTTATCAAAGGGCTTATTAAAATAAAAAACTCGCTTTTCATTTTATCTACTCACCTGTATGAAATCGGTGACGAGTTGAAGTCCTATCCTAATATCAGCTTCAGGTATTTCGAAACAAATGTTAAAGACGATCAGCTTGAATTTAGCTACCAACTGAAAGATGGTATCAGCAACGACCGGCTGGGATATGTAATATTAAAAAGAGAAAAAGTAGTGGAGCTTTTGGAGAAATTATAAATTCACGACTCCAAAATTGGTCTCTTGAAAAAAATACTGCTCGTTATTGGTATACTCGTTTTGTTTGCTGCATGGAATTTTGATGGTATTTGCATTGATGGCCCTTTGCAAGGAAAACAATTAAAGCCCGTTCAGGCTTCGCAGGAGTTCTGGCATTCATGGGAGACATTTCATCCCAAAACATTAAAGTATAATTAAGAAAATAAATTATGAAAGCAATTTTCACGGGTATTTTACTGTTGGCTATAAGCATTTCTGTATATGCACAGCCAGAAAGCAAAATTGACATACTGAATTATTCGTTTAATCTGCAATTATCAGATGCATCGGATACAATTATAGGAAAAGCCGCAATAAAAGTTCGTTTTCTTACAAACACTGATCAACTGGAACTGGATCTGACGTCTCTGGCGAAAGGAAAAGGAATGATTGTTACTGCTGTTACCAGGGATTTGAATCAGTTGTCGTTTGTTCATGAAAATGATAAGCTGGTTATTTCGGTGAATCAAAAAGCGAGTGATACAATTTCGCTTGTCATTTATTACAAAGGCATTCCTGCTGACGGATTAATCATTGCAAAGAATAAATACGGCCATCGTACTTTTTTTGCTGACAACTGGCCCAACCGCGGACATAACTGGATTCCATGTAATGATGTTCCTGGCGATAAAGCGCCGGTTGAATTTATAATTACTGCACCACAGCATTACCAGGTAGTAGCAAATGGTGTGCAGGTGGAGGAAACAAATCTTGATAATAATTTGAGACTTACTCATTGGAAAGAAGATGTTCCGCTTGCTACAAAAATTATGGTGATAGGAGTGGCAGACTTTGCAGTTAACCTTGCAGGAACGGTAAACTGTGTGCCGGTGTTTAGTTGGGTTTACCCGGAAGACAGGGTAAAAGGATTTTATGACTATGCGCTAACAGTTGACATACTTTCCTACTTTATGAAGAACGTGGGACCTTATGGATATAAAAAGCTGGCGAATGTACAGTCGAAGACCACTTATGGCGGATTGGAAAATGCAAACACAATCTTTTATCACGAAAATTCGATAACAGGAGATCGGAAGAATGAGAGTTTGCTGGCACATGAAGTAGCTCACCAGTGGTTTGGCGACATGGTTACAGAAAAGAAATTTGCACATGTATGGCTCAGCGAGGGCTTCGCGACCTATTTTACCATTCTGTATTTTGAAAACAAATATGGAAAAGATACCGCTGCACAGATGCGTAAAAAAGATCGGCAGGAAGTAATTGCTTTTTCAAAAACAGATAATGCACCGATAGTAAATGATGAGGTAACAAATTACATGGATTTGCTTTCTCCCAACAGTTACCAGAAAGGTGGATGGGTACTGCATATGCTGCGGCATGAACTGGGAGATTCTGTTTTCTGGAAGGGTATTCGGGAATACTACTCAACTTATACAGGCCGTAATGCGGATACCGGAGATTTGCAAAAAATTTTTGAAAAAGTATCGGGAAAAAAATTAGAGACTTTTTTCAGGCAGTGGTTGTACACACCTGGCCAGCCTAAACTGAATATCACCTGGAAAACAGATAAAAACAAAAAGCTTTTTATAACTGTAAAACAGGAGCAGGTTGTTTCGTTCGTATTTCCACTCGAACTTAAAATTACCGGAACCTCAGGTAAAACAAGGCTTGAAAAATTGACTATCAATAAAAAGGAAGAGACGTTTATTCTGAATAGCCCCGAGACTATAAGTTCCGTTGTTGCGGACCCCGGTGTCAACCTTTTGTGTGAGGAAAAAGTAACTCGCATCAATTAAAAAACGCATAAAAGAAATTATCTTAGGGTTTCGCAAAGTCACCCAAAAACTAATTGTTATGGCAGATAAAGCACCCAACCAGAATGTGGCGATGGTCAGGAATATCATTGTGGGAGTATCTACATCTGTAATCGGCGCCGCATCATTGTATTTTCTCGGTATCAATAAATCAGGCAGTTCATCCGCATCATCACAAGGTTCTTTCCTTGAAGTAAAAGAAGCAACAACAAAGGGCTGGAAGGAATACATAGCAGATGATAATATTTATTATAAAAATACTAGCACCATCACAAAGGGGCTACAGCAGGATATGAATTTCGGTTCTTATAAAACAGGTATTCTTCGCGAGATGCATAAATTCCAAGATGATTTGAATACAATACAAAAAGAAGATAACCTGGACAAGACATTTGTGACGTTGCTAAAACGCAGACTTGATCTTGAAAAGGAAATAGAAGAAATACTGCCGGGACATCTTGACAAATTTAAAAATATCATGGATGGCAACGATGCGAACAAGCAGCAGCAATTGCAGCAGGCCTATACAAAATTCATGAGCGATGCTAGAAGTATTACAGAACGTAGTGTCACTGAAGCCGAGGGATTGGTAAAAGCATTAAATGATAAGTATGGCCAGCTATTCGATTTGAATGAATCACTTGCGTATAAAGATTATAAAAGCGGCAACAATTTTTCAACGAATACAAATACGGGCGCAAATCCAAATACTACTTCGCCAAGAACAAATATTCCCGCGGCACCGGCCAACTCAACTGTTCCTGCACAAAATACGGCTAACAATAATACAAGCAATGGTCAATCAAGCGCGGGTATGTTTGCCGGCGATTGGTCCAATGAAGCAGGAATACTTCACCTGGATAACAATGGTTTTTCGTGGAGATGGAATGATGGTAATCCTACATCATCCGGCGGATGGCGTGCACAGAATAACCAGATCGCTTTTTATGTTACCAATGGCTACTCTGCCAATACTACGCAGGTGTTCAATATTTACAACATAACCGGTAATTCTTTCACGATACAATTAGCATCAAATCCATCTATTGTGTACAATTGTGTGAAACGATAGAAGGATAGAATCTTAATAAAGTATGATCTCTTTGCTTTTTTATTAGGAAAATTTATAACCTGACAATTTTCTTCATTAAAGCATTTCATTATTCCTTTAATCAATATTCTGCAAGCATAATTTTTTTATCTTCAAATAATGCTTGTAAAAACTTTTGGCAGTGCTGTATACGGA
>JAEUVI010000503.1 GCA_016787105.1 Chitinophagaceae bacterium
TTTTGTTAATGGATTGCTCATAAGTGTTGACCAACGTGTTGATCTTTCCCTGCTATATCGTTCTATAAATAAGGAATACCAGGCTGTAAATGGAAATGCGTTTACGGAGAATACTTTTCCTTCTAATGAAAGTGGTATTTATGCAGGTATCTGTATTCGCCCGACAGCTTTATTGCAGTTGAACGCGTATGCCGATATTTATAGTTTCCCCTGGTTGAAATACCTTGTGGATGCGCCTTCTTCTGGCCGGGATTTTTTAATACAACTTATGTATACTCCTGATAAGAAGACCGAGCTTTACTCGCGATATAGAAATGAAACAAAGCAGGGCAATACTTCCGGAAATAACGGCGTCACAAACTATCTGTCCTTAATACCAAGACAAAGCTGGAGAACGCAGCTGTCTTATATGATAAACAAAGCTGTCACTCTACGAACCCGGTTTGAGCTATTGTGGTATGATAAAAAGGGTGATGATAAGGAGAATGGCTTTCTGACTTTTCTTGACTGCATTTATAAGCCGCTTCTTAGTCGTATAGCTGGTTCGGTGAGAGTGCAGTATTTTGAAACAGGCGGGTATAATTCAAGACTATATGCTTACGAAAATGACTTGCTTTATAATTATTCAATTCCCCAGTTTTTTGATAAAGGGTTCAGGTATTACCTGAATGTTAAGTATGATTTTAGTAACAGGGTTTCATGCTGGTTGAAATGGTCGCAGACCCTTTATAATGGAAAACTCTTAATCGGTTCAGGGCTGGACGAAATAGAAGGAAAACACAAATCTGAAGCTAAGTTTCAATTTGTTATAAATCTATAAAACAGCTGTTTTGTAGGCTATCAGATTGATTTTATTCAAAAAATAGCTTCTTTTTAAGTTATTGTTAAAAAAACTTTTACCTTGCCGCAGCTAAAAATAAGGCTCTATTGTCTCTGACAAAGTACTTATCTGTTCACATTGGACGATTTTCGTTGAAAATCAGTTATTAACTAAAAATTGACGTTCACATGAGAAAAATTGCATTGTTATGCACCGCATTTCTATTTTGCGGTATGCTGGCATTTGCCCAGCAAAAAGTAACCGGTAAGGTTACAGATGAGAAGGGAGACCCAATCCCTTTTGCAACAGTAAAAGTCAAAAATTCCACAAAGGGTGTATCTGCAAATGCTGATGGTACATTTTCTATTGAAGCTGGAAGTGGAGATGTGGTATTGATTATTTCTTCACAAGGTTATGAAAACCAGGAAATAAAAACAAAAGGTGATGGAACGGTTGCTGTTAGTTTGAAAACAGCCGGACAGCTTCAGGAAGTTGTTGTTACCGCATTGGGTATCAGGAGAAGTAAGAATACACTTCCATATGCCGCTCAGCAGGTAACTGGTGATGAGGTAAGCAGAGTCAGAACCGGTAATGCTGCTTCAGCACTTTCTGGTAAAGTGTCTGGTTTACAGATTATACAAGGTAACGGTATAGGAGGATCCACTAACGTGGTGGTTCGTGGTATCAAATCCCTGACTGGTAATAATCAGGCTCTTTTCGTTGTAGACGGAGTACCTGTTGATAATTCCAATACTAACTCTGGCAACCAGACTACTGGACGCGGTGGTTATGATTATGGTAATGCAGCGGCAGATATCAATCCTGATGACATTGAGTCAATCAACGTATTGAAAGGCGCTGCTTCGACAGCTTTGTATGGTTCACGTGCCGCGAATGGTGTTATCATGATTACTACCAAAAAAGCAAAGAGAGGTGTAGGTGTTACTGTTAACTCAGGAGTAAGAATGGGTAAAATTGACAAAACGACTTTTCCTACTTATCAAAATCAATATGGCGCGGGTTACTCATATGAGTATGATAAAGATGGTTTCCTCTATTTCGATGTGAACGGTGATGGCGTGGATGATTATGTAGTGCCGACTTCAGAAGATGCTTCTTATGGTGCTAAATTCGATCCAAACCTGATGGTGTACCATTGGGATGCTTTCGATCCTGCATCTCCATATTATCATAAAGCAAAACCTTGGGTAGCTGCTGCAAATGACCCAAGTACTTTTTATCAGACAGGTATTTCTACCAACAACAGCATTATGCTTGATGGTGCTTCTGATAAAGGATCTGTGAAACTTGGTTTTACTCGTGATGATGAACATGGTGTTTTACCCAACAGCCGTGTAACAAAAAATATTATAAACTTCGGTGCTACTTATAACATTCTTCCAAAACTGACTGTGAGTGCAAACGCCAACTATTCAAAAATAGATGGTAAAGGCCGTTACGGTACAGGCTATAGTGGAAGAAACGTAAACCAGAACTTCCGTCAGTGGTACCAGAGAAATGTAGACATACAGGAACAGAGGGAAGCTTATTTCAGGAACAACCAGAATATTACCTGGAACTGGAAAGACCCTTCAAGTGCAGCAGGCCTTGTTCCGATTTATACAGATAACTATTACTGGACTGTGTACCAGAACTACGAAACGGATACACGCTCAAGAATATTCGGAAATGTTACTTTGGATTATAAGGCTACAAACTGGTTAAGCTTTCTTGCACGTGTAACACAGGATGGTTACACAGAATTACAGGAAGAGCGAATTGCTGTAGGAAGCCAGGGTGTTCCGGGATATTCACGTTTCGACAGAACTTTCAGCGAAACTAACTATGACCTGATGGCGAACGTTGACAAACAGTTGTCAAATGATTTTAACCTGAAAGCACTTCTTGGAACAAACATGAGAAGAAGCAATGTTAAATCTGTAGGGCAAGCTACATCTGGAGGTTTGATTGTTCCAGGTTTATATTCAATTGCAAATTCAAAAGGTACAGTTCCTAACCCAGTTGAAAATTATCAGCCAAGAGCGGTTGATGGATATTTCGCTGGTTTGACTTTAGGTTTCAGAGAGTTTGTTACTCTTGATGGTACTTTCCGTCGTGACAGATCTTCTACTTTGCCGGTTGATAATAATGCTTATAACTATTACGCTGTTTCAGGTAGCTGGTTGTTTTCAAAGCACCTGTCGAATGTAAGGTCTATTTCTTACGGTAAGTTGAGAGTTAACTACGCAACTGTAGGTAATGATGCTCCATGGGGAAGTATTAAAGATAACTATGATCAACCTACTCCTTTCGGAAGCACAACATTGTTTTCTTTGCCAGGTACTAAAAACAACAGCAATTTAAAACCGGAACAAACAACAAGTAAGGAAATCGGTTTGGAAATGGCGTTTTTGAAAAGCCGTTTAGGATTTGATGTGACTTATTATATCACTAATACTGTAAACCAGATTATTCCTGTAGCAGTTTCAACGGCAACTGGTTATTCGAATACATTCGTAAATGCGGGTAATATTGAAAACAAAGGTATCGAGTTGTCACTGTATGCTACGCCAATCAAAACACAGGATTTCTCATGGAATATCAACCTGAACTTTACACGTAACAGGAACAAAGTGCTTTCATTATATAATGACAGCAAAAACCTGCAGTTAGGTACTTTCCAGGGTGGTGTTAGTGTTAATGCTACATTAGGTCAGCCTTATGGAACTATCCAGGGAAGAACATATACTATGATTGATCCTAAGGATCCTACCAAGACTATTGCATGGAATGGCACAGCGCCAAGAGTTGTAAGAGCTGACGGTTATTATGCTCAGACAAGTACTACAACAAATGTTATCGGCGACTATAATCCTGATTGGATTGGCGGTGTTTATAACACAGTGAAGTATAAAAACTTTTCATTAGGTTTCCTGATTGATGTTCGTAAAGGAGGTGAAGTATGGTCTTTGGATCAGTATTATGGCCAGAACTATACAGGTATCTATCCTGAGTCAGTTCGAATCAATGATATCGGCAACCCAATAAGGGATGCAATTATTGACGATACTCATGGTGGAGGCCTTGTTTTACCAGGTGTATTGGCTAACGGACAACCTAATACAAAACGTGTTGCAATTGACGCAAACCAATTGGGAGATCCTCCGGCAGCATTTGCTTACGATGCGAGTTATGTAAAACTGAGAGAAGCTATTCTTACTTATGGCTTACCTCAAAGTATATTCAGGAAAATAAACGCTATCAAAGGAGCTGAATTTTCTATAATCGGAAGAAATCTTTGGATTATTCATAAAAACCTGCCTTACTCTGATCCTGAAGAAAACCTTTCTTCCGGAAATATTCAGGGTATGCAGAGTGGAGCGTATCCTACAACAAGGTCAATCGGGGTAAACCTTAAAGTAAGGTTCTAAGAAATAACTTAAGTTCCAATTGACTAAAACAATAAAAATTATACAGATGAAAAAAATACTTTTTTTAATAATACCGGTACTATCTATTGTTTCCTGTACCAAGAATATAGATCGGTTTAACGAACAGACAAAAAGGGCTGCTAAAGTACCTGCTGGTACTCTTTTCTCAAACGCAACCCGAAATTTGTCTGATAACCTTGCATCTGCAAGCGTAAATACAAACCCATTCCGCTTTATTGTAAAGCATTGGGCAATGGCAACCTACCAGGATGAGTTGCAATTCAATTTTGCAACCAGAAATATTCCGCAGGCATGGTGGACGGCTTTGTATAGGGATGTACTGAATG
>JAEUVI010000362.1 GCA_016787105.1 Chitinophagaceae bacterium
ATAGCGTGAGACGCATATACTATGCAGCATTTATTTATAAAACACTTTTTGTATTTCTTTTCACATTTATTACGGAATACTATTTTGGAGGCGGTGATACAGGTTTGTATTATCAGGGTATCAAAGATCTAAGGGCAGCGTTATCTGACGATGCTAACTATGGTATGTTGATTTTAAGATCTTCCACTCTCACGGGCGAAAACCCAATGGCACCCTACTTTTATTTTGATAACTATACCGGCGATTTCACCTTTAACTACATGCGGTCAACGAGCAACTTCTTTATGCCGCGTCTGGGTTTGATACCTTCTTTGCTTTTTTCAAATAGTTATTTGTGTATTTGTTTTTGTTTTTCATTCTTTGCATTGGGTGGCTGTTTAAGATTATTTAAAACTTTCTATTATTATTACCCTGCTTTGAAAAAAGAAATAGCAATTGCTACATTGTTTTTACCAAGTGTTACTTTTTGGAGTAGTGGACTTATGAAGGATACAATATGTCTGGGTTGTGTGGGATTTATCGTATATGCCAGCAAACAGATATTAATAAATAAAACCAAAATTCCTGCATCGCTATTTTGGCTTATTAGTTGTAGCTACCTCTTATATACTATTAAAGCATATATATTCCTCGTATTGATACTTGCTATTTCAATATGGTTTTTTGCAGAAACAAATAAATTGATTGAAGATAAAACGTTGAGGCAACTTTTTGGATTGATGACCTTTGTAATAGGATCCGGTATTGGGTATCTCCTTGTAAATTATTTTACCTCACAAGAGGCTATGCAGCAATATCAGCTCGATAATATTGTTTCTTCAGTAGAGTATCAACGAAAAAATTTTGAATTAATCGATCAATCATCTGCACAAAAAACGTCCTATTATGCTATTAACACATCCAATCCAGTACTATTGGTTGTAAACAGCGTTGTAGCGACTTTTTACAGACCTTTACCATGGGAAATAGGAAGTTCGGCAGCAGCATTGTCAGCAATTGAGGCAATGGCATTTCTATTGCTTACGTTGCATTTGTTTTTTTCAAAAAATGCGGGTAAGCGGTTCCGGCTTATTTTTAAAGATCCACGAATTCTGATGTGTTTTGTTTTCGCGATTGTTTTTGCAATAGGGGTAGGGGCATCTACAGCAAACTTTGGCGCTTTATCAAGGTATAAAATTCCATGTATGCCTTTTTATATGATTATGATCCTTGTGCTATATAGAAATACCGGGCTACCATACCCTGGATGGTTTAAATGGATAATAGGAAGAACAAAAGAAAAACCTGTCTACAATGTGCGGAATAGCAGGGTCAATTAACCACTCTCTTGACATCTCCGGATTAAATAAAGATCTCTGGCATCGTGGCCCCGACGAACAGGCTACTTTCCGGGAATCAAATATCATTCTACATCATCACCGCTTATCTATCGTGGATATTGCCGCGGGTAAGCAACCCATGCATTATGAACATCTCACTATTATTTTCAACGGAGAAATATATAATCATCTCGACGTACGGAAAAAACTGAACCTGCAATGCTACACCAGCTCTGATACAGAAACAATTCTTCGTGCCTATGCAGCACTTGGAAAGGATTGTCTTAATGAGTTTGACGGCATGTTTGCATTTGCCATTTACGACAGAAAAAAAAATAATTTATTTCTTGCCAGAGACCGTGCGGGGAAAAAGCCACTTTATTATTTTACCAAAGACAAGTCATTTGTTTTTTCAAGTGAATTGAACGCATTGAAAAATCAGTTACCACTTGAAATAAATAACGAAGCCCTGCAGCAGTATATCCGCATGGGTTATTTCTATAAAGAGAATACACCCTATAAGGACGTGTATGAATTACCAGCGGGTAGTTTTTTGGAAATTTCTCTTGATAATCCCATTCCCCTAGTAAGCAAATGGTGGAATATTCACTCATTTTACCAGCAAAACATAAACGATGATTTTCAGACAGCATTAACCACGACCGACAAATTTTTACATGAAGCTGTTAAACGACGTGTGGAGTCTTCAGACCTTGAAGTAGGTTCTTTTTTAAGCGGCGGCATAGATAGTGGTATTATTACAGCTATTGCTTCTCAGTATAATTCTTCTTTGAAAACATTTACGGTTTCATTTGACGGAGAATATGACGAAGCACCGTTGGCCAGGCTTGTTGCTGAAAAATACAATACACGCCATCATGAAATAAAAATATCGTTCAATAACCTGATAAATGATGTAGAAAACATACTCTGCAATTATGGCGAACCATTTTTTGACAGCTCGGCAATACCAAGCTATTATGTAAGCAAAGCTGCCAAGGAGCATCTTACAGTTATATTGAATGGAGATGGCGGGGACGAGATGTTTGGCGGATATCGCAGGTATGTTCCTTTTGCGAAGTACGATTTTTTTCATCCTGGTGTTATAGTACAAAGTGTAGCGTCTTTTCTATTTAAAGCCTTACCGGTTTCGCATAGCAAGAAAAGCGTTTACAATTACTTGCAGCGTCTTGCAGGTCTAGCAGGTAAGTCCGGACTTAATACATATCTAGCTGCCACCATTGATAGTTTTGAAGGGTATGAAAAATATTTTAATGGGTTTACAGGTATTCCAGATAGTATGAAGAAGGATTTTAATGACATTAATAAATCCACACTTTCGGGGCTTAAAAAAATAATGAATCTGGATTTCGACAATATACTGGCAGGAGACCTGCTGGTGAAAATGGATATCGCTACCATGGCGCATTCGCTTGAAGGCAGAAGCCCTCTGCTGAGCAAGGAGATATTGGAGTATGTGCCCTCATTGAAGGACGATTTTAAAATAAAAGGAAAGACTACAAAATACCTTCTGCGTACACTTGCTGAAAAGTATTTGCCTTCAGAACTGATCAATCAGCCAAAACGGGGTTTTGAAATACCGTTAAAAAAATGGATTGATATTGAACTGAAAGAAATGATCGGAGACTATCTTTTTTCAAGCGATACTTACAGTGGTAATTTTGTTGCACCAGTATTCATAAAAAGATTGTGGAATAGAGAAATAAATGCCGGCGATGAAAAAAGGGCGAAAATGATTTGGACTTTATTCGCATTGGAAGTGTGGTATAAAAAATGTTACAAACAAAGTGCCTAAGCTTATTCGTATTACCACAGCCCCGCTTTCAATGAAATACCTGCTGACCGGGCAAATGCGGTATATGCAGGAACACGGACTGGATGTGATAATGATAAGTAGTGAAGGTAAAGAGTGGCCTGACATTATTGCCAACGAAAAATGCAGTTATCATATCATTCATATGACGAGAAAGATAACTCCGTTTACTGATCTCGTCTCATTATGGAAGCTATATCGTTTTTTTAAAAAACAAAAACCGGACATAGTTCATTCTCATACTCCCAAAGCCGGTTTGATTGCTATGTTAGCAGCAAAGTTTGCGGGCGTGAAAGTGCGTATACACACAATAGCTGGTTTACGGTTCATGACTTCTCATGGTTTGCAAAAGAGCTTACTGGTACAAATGGAAAAATTGACAGCATGGGCTGCAAATTATACATGGCCCAATAGTTATTCACTTTTTAATTATCTGTACTCCAACAGGATTATCGCGAAGCAAAAGATGGAAGTAATAGGATTGGGCTCAAGCAATGGGATTAATCTTGGCCGTTTTTCTGTAGATGCGCTTGATAATAAAAAACTGAATGCCATAAAACAAAAAATTAAATTTAATGACAGCCTTACATATCTTCTTTGTGTAGGCAGAATTGTAAAAGATAAAGGCATTGATGAATTGACAGGTGTATTTGAAAAGTTGTATCGGGAAAATGGATCGCTTCGGTTAGTACTTGTTGGCGCTTTTGAAGATGAACTTGATCCGGTCCGTGATTCGACGAAACAAATTTTAAAGAACCATCCGGGAATTATTCTTACCGGGTGGAGTGAGGATGTGGAATATTATATGCATCTTTCTTTTGTATTAGTTCATCCATCATACAGGGAAGGCTTTCCAAATGTGCTATTGCAGGCAGGTGCCATGGGATGCCCGGTTATTTGCTCGCGGATAGACGGTAATGTTGACATTGTGGAGCATCAAGAAACGGGATTGTTATTTGATGTAAGAAGTGAAGAACAATTGCAGGAGCAATTAGAGTTTGCGCTCACAAACAAGAATATTGTAAATGAATATGCTGTCAAGCTGCAGGCAAAAGTTCAATCCAATTTTAGTCAGCCGGTTGTACACGGCCTGATTTATAAAAAATATATGGAACTGCTTTCTGTCCACGGTAGTAATAGAGAATCGGAAAAATACGAGTCTGTTGCTGGTACTTATACCTGATTTTATGGTTTAGCAGGTAGCATTGCTATGGATTATGGAAACTGACGTCTACTTTAGTATTTCCAAAGTCCAAATCAATGAAAACCACATTGAAAAAACCCGTGGCCATTATTGGCTATTCAGGCCACGCCTATGTTATAATTGATATTCTTCTGAATGCAGGCCGCCTGGTGACTGCATATTGCGATGAGCAGGAAAAAGAGAATAATCCTTATCACTTACAATACCTCGGTAAAGAATCGGAAGTAATCAAAAAATTGAAAAAATTTGACTTTTTTGCCTGCGTTGGTCACAATGCAATCCGCGAAAAGATTCATACAGAGATGAGTAAGTTTTTGGGAAACCCGATTAATGCTATCCATCCTTCTGCTGTTATTTCATCATCTGTAAAAATGGGCGATGGAATAATGATAGCTGCAAACGCGACGTTGAATCCACTTGTAGAGATTGGGCGTGGCGTTATCTGCAACACATCATGCACTATCGATCATGAATGTAAGGTTGAAGACTTTGTTCATATTGCTCCAGGCGCGGTATTATGTGGAAATGTAAAAGTAGGTAAGGGCACCTTTGTTGGCGCCAATTCAGTTATCCGCCAGGGAATTACTATTGGCCGCAACGTTACAATAGGAGCAGGTACGGTAATTATTAAAGATATACCTGATAATGTAACTGTAGTAGGCAATCCGCAGAAATTACTTGTCAAAAAGCATACTTCAAAGCTTATCGCAGCCTGATAATTTTTACAGTTTTATTTACCAAGCATGTAGATATTTTACATGCTTTTGCTGTTTACAGCTGGCCTTGATTTAATTTGCCCGGTAAATCCCGATACAATAAGTTTGCATTCATTCTAAACAACCAACATAAACTTAAATGTGATTTTATGAGCCAGAGCGTAAGCAATGATCAGATAATACAAAGCCATTACAAAATTCAGGCAGAAAAGCATAAAGAATCTTCTACGTCCACCATGGAAGATGTGATAATCCGGCAAAAGGAGCTGGAAAGCATCTATACTTTTTTTAACCTCCGTGATGTACGTGTAATTTGTAACGATGTGCTGGAAATTGGTTGTGGAAATGGATTTACCCTGGAGCAACTTGCATCCAAATACCCTGATACTAAATTTCATGGTCTTGATTTCAGTCACGACCTGCTTAATATAGCGGCAAAGAGAAAAATTGCCAACGGTACATTTTCGCAAGGAGATGTGCGCAAACTGGAGTTTGCGGATCATTCTGTAGATATTATTTACACAGAACGTTGTCTTATTAACCTTCTTAGCTGGGAAGATCAGCAAAAAGGATTGAGCGAAATTCACAGGGTTCTTCGCAAAGGAGGTTATTATTTCATGGTAGAATCATTTACTGACGGTTTCGATAACCTGAATAAAGCAAGAAATGAACTAGGCCTTGGTAACATACCCGTTGCACATCACAACTTGTATTTTGATAAGGAATTATTTAACAGTTTTATAGCTCCATTATTTAGTATTGTTGAGGGATCAGCACTCGGCTCAGATAGTAATGCTCTACTGCCAAATTTTCTAAGTAGTCATTATTTTTCAGCAAGGGTGTTGCACCCATTGCTTACAAAAGGAGATCCTAACCTGAAGAATACTGAGTTTGTAAAGTTCTTTTCATTTCTTCCGCCCAGTGGAAATTATGCTCCGATACAGGCGCATATTCTGCAAAAGAAATAGAGAATCTTTTTGCGGCTCAAGGAAACTTTTCGTAGTACATCAGCGTTTCTTACTTGTTGCTGAATTAATCCCAAAATATGGAGACAACCACTTTCCCCGTTTCAAGAAGCCCGATCACTAATAAAGAATATTCTTTACCGGATAGCAAGAATGACAAGGTTGGTATAGATAATTTCCTGGCATTGCATCCGGGAAAAAAAGTGGTGGTGATACAAGGCCTCGGATTTGTAGGCTCTGTTATGGGACTCGTTGTTGCAAATGCATTGACAGAAGAATATGCTGTTATCGGTATTGATCTTCCTACAGTTTCGTCCTACTGGAAAATATGTTCCATCAATGAAGGGGTCTTCCCTGTTATAGCAAGCGATCCAAAAATCGCTGCTTATTATCAGAACGCAGTTAAGAAAGGAAATTATTATGCTACTTACGATAGCTATGCTTTTAGTAAGGCAGATGTAGTGGTTGTAGATATAAACCTGGATGTAAAAAAGAAATCTGCAGCGAATAAGGATTTAGAAGATTATAATGTTGACCTGACCCCATTCAAAAAAGCAATAGAAAGTATTGGCCAGCATTGCAGGCAGGATGTATTGGTGCTGGTGGAAACAACAGTGCCTCCTGGCACTTCTCAGAAAATAGTAAAGCCTTTGCTCGAACAGAGTCTACAACAAAGAGGTTTGCCAGTTGATGAATTGAAAGTAGGCCACTCTTATGAAAGAGTAATGCCTGGCCCAAAATACATTGATTCTATCCAGAACTTTTATCGTGTGTTTGCGGGTACAGATGAAAAAAGCGCTGTAGCTGTGGAATCTTTTTTAAGAACTGTTATTAAAACGGATGAATACCCGCTTACCCAACTGGGTAATACAAATGCTACAGAGATGGCTAAGGTGCTGGAAAATTCTTTCCGTGCAATGAACATCGCTTTCATGGTGGAGTGGAGCCGTTTTGCTGAAGAAGCAGGTGTTGACATATACGAAGTGGTGAATGCTATCCGTATGCGGCCCACACATAAAAATATAATGTTGCCAGGATTGGGTGTTGGCGGATATTGCCTTACAAAAGATCCATTGCTTGCAAGTTGGGCTAAAATTAATTTATTTGGAAGTGGAGAAAAATTACATCAAAGCGAGAAGGGGGTGCATATAAACGATAAAATGCCCTTGTATGCATTTGAATACCTGCAGTCGCAATACAACGGTTTACTGGAAGGAAAAAAAATTTTATTGCTTGGTGTAAGTTACCTGAATGATGTTGGCGATACCCGCTATACACCGGTAGAAGGTTTTTATGAACAACTTGAAGCCGAAAGGTGTAAAATTGTTTTGCATGATCCCCATGTATTGTATTGGGAAGAAAAAGATATATGGATAAACCAGGATTTGAATGCGTTGCTGAATGATGAATATGATGTAATAGTAGTTACTACCGGTCACAAAGATTACCGTAATAGCAAATCATTGCTGGATAAATTAGTGGGCAAAAAATCTTCTTTTATTTACGATACAATTGGAATATTCAGCAACGAGGAAATAAGGTTACTTTCAACAAAACACACAGTCAAAGTAATAGGAAGAGGGGATCTGTAAATTACAGGAGATACTAAAAAGTATAAATCAATTATGAGCAAAAAAGTCTTACTGCTTGGCGGAGCTGGTTTTATCGGCTTTAATATTTCAAAGTTTCTTGCGGAAAACAGAGATTACTCGATAACGATAGCGGATAATTTTGCAAGAGGTAAACAGGATGAATTGTTTACTGCACTTGTAAAAAAGCATAACATTAAAGTAGTGCCAGGTGATTTTACTGATCCTAAAACCTATGATGCACTTGATAATGCATATGACCAGGTATATATGCTGGCATCTGTAGTAGGAGTAGACAATGCTAACTCTATACCGCATGAAATTATCCGTATTAATACCGCGCTTATTTATAATACACTGGAGTGGGTACGCCGCTCCAAAATCGGTAAAGTATTATTTACGTCTACTAGTGAATGTTATGCAGGAACGGTAGATGCATTTGGTTATACTATTCCTACACCGGAGCAGGTTCCGCTTTGTATTGAAGATATCGGTCACCCACGCTTTACCTATGCGGTTACAAAAATGCTTGGTGAATCTGGTTTTTTAAATTACTCACGAATGTTAGGGTTTGAGGCTACTATTGTACGTTATCACAATGTGTATGGCCCTCGTATGGGTTTCAAACATGTGATACCCCATCTGGTAGTACGGTTCCGGAAGGGAGAAACACCGTTTAAAGTATATGGCCACGATCAGACAAGAGCGTTTTGTTATATTACCGATGCTGTAAAAGGAACTGTGCTGGCAATGGAACAACCTGGTACCAATGGAGAGATTTATCATATCGGCACACAGGAAGAAATAACAATTGGAGATTTGATTCACTACTCCGGCGATATCATGAAGTTTAAAGGCGAGTATGAAAATGCACCAACCTATCCCGGTTCAGTATCACGACGTTGCCCTGATATAACAAAGGCAAAAACACAATTAGGATTTCAACCACAGGTAAACTGGAAAGATGGGTTAATGCAAACAATAGAATGGTACGATCAATACCTGGAACAGGGAAATAAAATATATGAGTAACGAGAAATTCATAGCACTCAGCTTGCCTAATATGGCCGGCAATGAATGGAAGTATGTAAAAGATTGTCTGGATACGGGATGGATTTCATCTGTTGGAGAATATGTAAACCGTTTTGAAAAAATGGTTGCAGATTTTGCGGGGGCTAAATATGGGATCGCCGCAGTAAATGGAACAGCAGCATTGCACATTTCATTAATGTTAAGCGGTGTAAAGCCCGGAGATTATGTTATTCTCCCTAATCTTACGTTTGTAGCTTCAGCTAATTCAATAAAGTATATCGGGGCCGAACCGCTGCTCATTGATGCTGATCCACTTTTGTGGCAAATGGATTTAGACCTGTTAGAAGAATTTCTCGAAAATGAAACAGAAGAACGTGATGGCTCGCTGATATATATAAAAGATGGCCGGCGAATCGCCGCTATCATGCCTGTGCATATACTCGGTAATATGTGCGATATGGATCGTTTTTTATCTATTGTAAAAAAATATCCATTACCTATAGTCGAAGATTCAACAGAAGCATTGGGCACAACCTACAAGGGAAAAAGTGGTGGAACTTTTGCGCCATTTGGCTGTTTTAGTTTCAATGGGAATAAGATTATTTCAACCGGTGGCGGTGGCGTAATTGTAACGGATGATGAACAGCTTGCTAAAAGAGCAAAACATTTAACTACTACGGCAAAAGCCAGCCCGGATGAATATTATCATGATGAAGTAGGATACAACTATCGCCTGGTGAATGTACTGGCTGCGATAGGCGTAGCACAAATGGAATTACTGCTTTCATTTATAAAACGTAAAAAAGAGTGTGTTGCTTATTATAAAGATAATCTCACCGGAGTAGCTGATATCCGTTTTCAAAAAGAACTTGCGGATGTTGACACGAATGGATGGCTATTCACAATACAAACCGATCGTCAGCAGAAACTGCTTGATCATTTAAATAAAAACAAAATTCTTAGTCGCAGGTTCTGGATGCCGATGAACAAGCTGCCCATGTATGCAGGCTGCATATATGTACAAAAGAAGGATAATGCAGATTATATTTATAACACTTGCTTAAGCATACCGAGTTCAACCGGTATTACTGATGAGGAACTTGAAATAGTTGTAAGGGAAATTAAAGAAGCTTTATCATAATAAGATGTATCCTGTAGTAAAACGTTTTTTTGATATTATTTTTTCTATACTGGCATTGATATTGCTTTCGCCGGTACTAATACCAATTATTATAATCTTATTAGCAACCGGTGAACATGAGGTTTTTTTCAGGCAGGATAGGGTAGGTTATCAGAATAAAATTTTTAAAATTTTGAAGTTCGCCACCATGTTAAAGAATAGCCCGAATATGGGACATGGTGATGTAACTGTAAGAAACGATCCGCGTATAACAGCGATTGGCCGTTTGCTCCGGCAAAGTAAATTGAATGAACTGCCACAGATAATTAATATTCTTACAGGCGAGATGTCTTTTGTCGGCCCGCGACCTCTTATGAAAGCAGGTTACGACAGGTATTCTCCTGAATTAAAAGAAAAAGTTTACCGTGTAAAACCTGGCCTCACCGGTATTGGGTCTATTGTATTTCGCGATGAAGAATTGATTATTACACATTCTTCATTACCGCCACATGAATGCTATGCACGCGAAATATTACCATTCAAGGGAGCATTGGAAATATGGTATCAGCAGCATCGAAATTTTTTTACGGATCTTTCTATTCTTTTTTTAACAGGTTGGTATATTATTTTTCCAAAAAGTAACCTGGTGAATAAAATATTTCCATCATTACCTGAACGCAATAATCTTGCTCCTTCTGCTGAAATAAACACGCAGCTTAACTAAGCTGATCTTTGTTGCACTTGTTATAGTTTTGTAATTACAAATGTTCAAGCTTTTCTCCAAATCGAAATCTTCCAATCCCGGCTTCGAAGCCCTGAAGACGGACATGCATTCGCATCTGCTACCGGGTATTGATGATGGTGCACAGGATATATCTACTTCTGTACAGTTGATAAAGGGCATGAAAGAAGCGGGGTATTCAAAGCTTATCACTACACCACATATCATGTGGGATATGTACCAGAATACGAGAGATATCATTTTATCTACACTTGATGAAATGCGTGATGTTCTCAAGGAACAGGAAGTAGATATAGATCTGCATGCTGCTGCTGAATATTTCCTGGACGATTATGTAATGGGATTGTTAAAAAAGAAAGAACCTCTTTTAACATTTGGTGACAAAATGGTATTGTCAGAATTTTCAATGGCCAGTCCTCCCATTGATCTGAAAGAAATTCTTTTTGAAATGCAAATGCAGGACTATCAGCCGGTGATAGCCCACCCCGAACGTTATATTTATTTAGAGCATAATAAAGAATTTTATGATGAGCTGAAAGATGCCGGCTATTTGTTTCAGCTTAATATACTCTCATTTGCAGGTGTTTATGGCAGGTCAGTAAGTGATTTGGCGCATCATCTCCTTAAAAAAGGATACTATGATTTTATCGGCACTGATTTACATAATGTACGCCATTTAAAAGCGTTGCAGGATTCTTCTGTAGCAGGCCAGCTCAATAAGCTATTGACGACTGGTAAAATCCGTAACCTCGAGCTTTAATTTTTAGAATTTACAGAACCTTTTTCCGCTTCATTTGTTACTCTCATGATTGGCAGTTTTTTTTGAAATTACTCCCTCTTTCTGCCGCTTTACTCCATTCAACTGACAGTTCGTCTATAATTTAACGTTGGCATACATTTTTGGCAATGTAAATAGGTTAAATTTGTAGAGTTACCTATCTAAATATATTTATCATGGCTGCGGTTAAATTTGAAGAATTGTTGGTGCATAATTCAGATTTTCTGAAACCTTTTGCAATCAATCTTACAAGGGATAATGAGGCTGCTAAAGATCTTTACCAGGAAACATTATATAAAGCTTTAGCTAACCAGGAAAAATATAATGCGGGCACCAATATAAAAGCATGGTTATTCACTATCATGCGCAATATCTTTATCAATAACTATCGCCGCAAAGCAAAACAACAGACGGTATTTGATAAATCTGTCAATGATTTTTTGCTGGATAATAACCAGGTTACAGTCGCGAATGTTGCAATAAGGACACTGGACATGAAAGAGATTGAAAAGGCGATTTATAACCTGCCGGAAATATTCAAAACTCCCTTCACGCTCTATTTCGAAGGATATAAATATCATGAAATAGCAGAAGCATTAAATGAACCTCTGGGAACTATCAAGAGCCGGATTCACTTCGCAAGAAAATTGCTGAAAGAACAAATTACCCGTTATTAATTCAATAATTATATTTCTGTGCAAAAATCAGCAGTCATCATTGGCAGTGGTTTTGCCGGGCTGTCTGCTGCATCCTTTATGGCAAAGGATGGATGGAAGGTGACTGTACTTGAGAAAAATGAAACACCCGGAGGCAGGGCAAAGCAACTTAAGCAAGATGGTTTTACATTCGATATGGGTCCAAGCTGGTATTGGATGCCGGATGTATTCGAGCGCTACTTTCAGCAGTTTGGAAAAAACGCAAAAGATTATTACAAACTCAAACGCCTCGATCCTTCTTATCGCGTTTACTGGCAGCATGATTTTACCGATATCCCATCTGATTTAACCCAATTAAAAAAAATATTCGAATCCATAGAACCGGGAAGTGCTGTACAGTTGGATAAATACCTGGAAGAAGCAGCGTATAAATATAAAACCGGTATCAACAATCTTGTTTACAAACCGGGCTTGTCAATCACTGAGTTTTTTGATTGGCAGATTGCAAAGGGTATATTCCGGCTTGATATATTTACTTCTATCAAGAAGCACATAGCGAGGCATTTTAAAAATGAAAAGCTTCGCAGCCTGATGGAATTTCCTGTTTTGTTTTTGGGAGCGTTACCGGAAGATACACCTGCTTTGTATAGTCTCATGAACTATGCAGATATACAAGGTGGTACATGGTATCCACAGGGTGGTATGTATGCCGTGGTAGAAGCAATGTATAAACTTGCCAAAGAGCTTGGCGTTGACTTTCATTTTAACGAAGAGGTGCAACGGGTACATGTGCACGAAGGAAGGGCAGATAATGTAATTACAAAAAATACCAGTTATAAGGCCGACGTCGTAATCAGTGCGGCAGATTATTATTTTACTGAAAAATCTTTATTGCCGGCGCAGTATCAAAGTTATTCTGACCAATACTGGAACAAGCGGGTAATGGCTCCATCCTGCCTTTTGTACTATATTGGCTTAAATAAGAAATTGCAAAACGTTCAGCACCATTCATTATTTTTTGATGTACCGTTTGAACAACATGGGCATGAAATATATAAAGAGCCACAATGGCCCACATCCCCTCTTTTTTATACCAGTATTAATTCCATAACAGATGCTACAGTAGCTCCACCAGGTTGCGATGCAATTGTTTTTCTCATACCGGTTGCTGCGGGATTGAAGGGAGATACAGAAGCGTTAAGAGAAAAGTATTTCAACAATATAGTGGCACGGATGGAAAAATATACAGGACAAACCATAGCGGAAAGTATTGTCTATAAGAAATCTTTTTCAGTAAGCGATTTCGTAAGTGAGTATAATTCCTTTCGCGGAAACGCTTATGGACTAGCGAATACATTGCGCCAAACAGCAATCTTTCGCCCTGCCTGCCGGAGTAAAAAAGTAAAAAACCTTTTTTATGCCGGTCAATTGACTGTACCCGGGCCCGGGGTTCCACCGGCACTGATAAGTGGTGAGGTAACAGCGAATGAAGTAATTAAATCATTCAGATAAATCTGTAAATTACATTATATGCTTCATCTGTTTGGAATGGTAAGCCAGGAGTGCAGCGAGGTGGTAACAAAGCGGTATAGCACCTCCTTTGCATCGGCTATACGGCTATTGCATAAGGATCTCCGCGCTCCCATTTTTAATATCTATGGTTTTGTTCGCTTTGCTGACGAGATAGTGGATACCTTTCATGATTACAATAAAACAGAGCTACTGCAACAATTCAAGACAGAAACCTTTGAAGCTATTAGCAGGAGAATCAGCCTGAACCCGATATTAAACAGTTTTCAAAAAACTGTAAACGAATATAAAATCGATCACCAGCTTATCAATTCTTTTTTTCATAGTATGGAAATGGATCTTTCCATGCAACAGTATGACGAGCCGGGCTATGAAGAATATATTTATGGATCAGCAGAAGTAGTTGGACTAATGTGCCTGCAGGTGTTTTGCAATGGTTGCAGAGATACCTATCAGAAACTGGAAATATATGCACGATCGCTCGGTGCTGCGTTTCAAAAGGTAAATTTTCTGCGTGACATAAAAGCTGATTACAATGATTTGTCCAGAACTTATTTTCCCGGTTGCGATTTTACAAATTTTAGTAATATCCAAAAGCTCAAGATAGAAGAGGAAATAGAAAAAGATTTCCAAAATGCCTATTCAGGTATTCTGCAATTACCCTTTAAAGCCCGGTTTGGTGTGTATGTTGCTTATAAATATTATCTGTCTTTATTCAGAAAAATACGGCGAACAGCTCCGTCACGGATTATGCAGGCGAGAATAAGTATTCCTAATTATCATAAAGCAATGATAGTAGTAAGGGCAGGTGTTAAAAATCAATTGAGGATGATATAAGGAAAAGGTATGAACAAACAAAATGTGATATTGGTGAACGAGCAGGATGCGGCAATAGGAGAGATGGAAAAGATGGAAGCTCATCGGAAAGGATTGATGCATCGTGCTTTTAGTGTGTTTATTTTTAACAGCAAAGGGGAGATGCTATTGCAGCGCAGGGCATTACATAAGTATCATAGCGGTGGCTTATGGTCTAATGCTTGTTGCAGTCATCCTTACCCGGGAGAGTATGTAGAGAATGCTGCGCTGAGAAGATTAAAGGAGGAGCTGGGTTTTCAAACACCGGTAAATAAAATTTTTGAATTTACTTATAGAGCTGCATTTGATAACGGTCTTACCGAGCATGAATATGACCATGTATTTACAGGAGAGTACAATGGAAAACTAAATATAAACCCGGATGAAGTTTCGGATTATTGTTTCAGGGATATTGAAGATATAAGGGCAGCCATGCAGTCGCACCCGGAAGAGTTTACAAAATGGTTTCATATCGTATTTGATCGTATTGAAAACTGGCGGAATAAAAATTACAGTCATCTCGCAACTTCATAAATATTCAGCATGACAGTTGTATTGTATATATTGTTAGTGGCAGGTGCTTACATAGTTATGGAAGGTATTACATGGCTTACACATAAATATGTGATGCATGGTTTTCTCTGGTACCTGCACAAGGATCATCACAAAGTAGAACCAGGTTTTTTTGAAAAGAATGATGCTTTCTTTGCCATTTTTGCAATTCCTACCATTATCATGTTGTGGTTTGGAACTTACCGGGATATGTGGTGGTTGCAGGCAATTGGCTTCGGGATTATGGCATATGGGTTTTCGTATTTTTTAGTGCATGATGTTATTATTCACCAACGCTTCAAGTGGTTTAGTAAAAGCAAAAGTACTTACGTACGTGCCATACGCTGGGCTCATAAAATGCACCATAAACATTTGGAAAAGTATGAAGGCGAAAGTTTTGGTATGTTGTATGTTCATAAAAAGTATTGGGAAAAAGTAAGAAAAGATAAAAAACTAATGGCTGCTAAAACTGTTGCATATGCTCCGGAGCAGGACTAAAATTATTTGCCTGGCTGTTCAGTTACCATTTGACTTTTGTTGTGTCTTCCGATAGCTATCGGGACTTTTGTACGTTCTGTAATTCTATTCAACTTGTCAGCAATACGCTCAAAAAAATTTGACTACATTTTCACCGGAGGTGGTTGCGGCGCCCTCAGCCTGCTTATTCGCATGATACAATCGGG
Source organism: Chitinophagaceae bacterium (assembly GCA_016787105.1). Lineage (GTDB taxonomy): Bacteria > Bacteroidota > Bacteroidia > Chitinophagales > Chitinophagaceae > JAFDYH01. Next base: position 15,576 of record JAEUVI010000362.1, read on the forward strand.
AAAATTTGCGGATAAGAAAATTCTCCTGATTGATAAAGAACCTAAGACTACTAATGATCGCACCTGGTGTTTCTGGGAAAATGGTAATGGACTATTTGAAGAAATTGTGTACAGGAAATGGCCGGTCGTCAATTTTTACAGCGACACATTTTCTGCTCCACTTGAAATAGCGCCTTACCAATATAAAATGATCCGGGGAATTGATTTTTATAATTATTGTTTTGAAATAATCCGGAAGCAACAAAACATCGAAACGACATACGGAACTGTCAGGTTTGAGGATAGCAAGGTTTTAGTTGATGATGTTGTTTTAGAAACGAATGGATCGGTTGTTTTTAATTCTCTTTATACACTTCCGCCAAAAGAAAATGGAATTATATTATTGCAGCAGCATTTTAAAGGATGGATAATTGAAACGGAAAAACCTTCATTCAATGTGGAGCAGGCTACACTGATGGATTTTCGTGTTCACCAGGATTATGGCACCACATTTTGCTACCTGTTACCACTCAGCGAAACAAAAGCATTGGTGGAGTATACATTATTCTCAGAAAATTTACTAAGCCCGGCGCAATACAATGATGGATTAGAGAGGTACATACATGATGTACTAAAAATAGAAGCTTATAAAATTATCGACGAGGAAGCCGGTTGCATCCCAATGACAAACGCAAAGTTTAATTTCTTTGAAAAGGACAGGTACAATATCGGAACAGCCGGCGGACAAACTAAGGCGTCAAGTGGATATACATTTCAATTTATTCAGAAAAACTCAGAAAAGATACTTGAGCAGTTGCAGAGCGGTCAACAATTGTCTCAGCTGGAGAAACCCAAAAGACGGTTTCACTTTTACGACACAATATTGCTTCGCATATTAAAAGAAGAAAAACTGAGAGGGGAAGCAATTTTTTCCCAATTGTTTGAAAGGAATAAAGCCAGGCAGGTTTTAAAATTTCTTGACAATGAGACTTCGCTTGCAGAAGAATTGAAAATAATTTCCTCTTTGCCCACGATGCCGTTCCTGAAAGCCGCGATAAGAAAATGAAATTAATTGTCCGGATCAAATTGCATGAACTCTCTTCGTACAGCTTTTAGCATGCTGAATATCTGAACAATTTCAATCAGCAAAATAACGCCTAATGCGAGTAATACGTACCAGGGAATATCAACTCTTGGTATCTGTACCTTCTGAAACCGTTCATAGTACCATCCTGCTCCTGCTATACCGAATGCTAAACCAACAATCAGAAATGAAAGCAAGGAATAGACAATTTTAAGGAACATGATTTTAATGGTAGAATACCCGACTTTCAGATTTTCAATTATTGCAGCAGGAATGATTAAGACTAATACAATCCAACTCCAGTTTTTCCCGAAAAATTCCTTGAAACCAATATCAAAGACAAGGATAAGTATAATAGAAAGAAGGCTCCATGGAAAAAGTAAGTAGCCTGATGGTTTGCCGGTTTTTACGGGTGTTGCCATAATCGTTGTATTACAGATCAGGAAATTAGATATATTTTTCCTTATTTCAAGTGAAGGCCTGATATCTGCGGATAAAAAAGGGATAATCACAGCGATTATCCCTTTTTACATTTCTATAAGCAGCTTACCATAATGGTTTACCTTGATAATAGTCGAGAATTTTCATACGAAGTACATAGTCATATTTCGCATTTATCAAACTTATATTTGCCTGGTCTAATAAGTTTTTCACGGTGAGATAGTCAATTGAGTTGCCGACGCCTTCTGTAAAACGTATTTCAGCAGCCCTGAATGATTCGGTATATGCATTTGTCTGATCAAGTAATGCAGTATACCTGCCTGCAGCAGATGTCATATTCACATAGGCTTGTTCAACAAACTGGTTTAATTGAGTACGTGTAGTTTTGGCAATGAACTCCCTGTTCTTATAATTGATCTTAGCCTGCTTTAGCCGGTTACGCTGTAGTAATGCATTGAAGATTGGAATGTTCAGCGAAAAGCCATAGGATGTATAGAGGTTGTTGTTTAACTGATCATTATAGTTGATTTTGCTTGAAGAGAAATTATCCTGTTTGCGAATAACAGGAAGCTGGCTGCCATTTACTGTTACATAATCGGATGAAGTAACATCAGTTGTGTTAATGTACTGGTTTTTCATAGCCACACTTGAATAAGCAGTAGATAAGTTACCACCGAAACTTAAAGTAGGAAAGAGATAACCTCTTTGCACTTTTATCGCTTTGGCAGCGCTTTGCTGGCGAAGGTCAACTGCTTTTATCAAGGCAAGCTGTTCCAGTGCAGCCTGGTAAATTTTATCAGGTGTTTCTTCATATTTAGCTGCAAATTCTTCCGGTGCGATACGCTCAAGCACTACATCTTTTGTATATGGAAGATTGAGTAATTGAAATAAGCTAATCTTCGCTGTTTCCAGTGTATTCTCTGCAGTTGCAATGGATAATTTATAGCCGGCATATTGTCCTTTCAAATCAGATAAATCAGATGGTTTTATTGCTCCTTCCTTGTCCTGCAAAGTCAATCGGTCTACTTGTTTAGCCGCAAGTTCCAACTGATTTTTAGCCTGCTCAAGCTGATCGCTGCTGCTTAAAACCTGCAGGTAAGCAAGAATTATGTTTATAGTGAGGTTATCTTTTACCTGCTGAAGATCCATTTTTGATGCTTCGTAGGCCAGCTTTGTTTGCTTAACATAGTTTTGGTACGCCAAACCGTTGAATAAAACAATACCACTCTGTAAACCAAAATTCGACTGATTGAAATTTTGTGTTACAGGCGAGTTGGTAAATGGATCGATGCTACGCCCCTGGTTAAAGTTGTGTCCCGCATTTCCATTTAAGTTAGGCAGCATATTCATCTTTGCCTGGTTTTTTGTTATGGCTTCACTTTCCCGTTGGACCT
>JAEUVI010000511.1 GCA_016787105.1 Chitinophagaceae bacterium
GCTTTTCGGAGATTCAAATTTGAAAACAAAACTTCGAAAATGCTGAATAGAAAATCGAACTTGATGTGGTAGCGATAAAGTTCATTAAAGATTTGCAGCTCCGCTCCCTCTCCCAAAGGAGAGGAGATGGAGGATGAGGCCGATATAAAATTTATTAAAGATTTAAAGCACCGCCCTTCTCCTTCAGGAGAAGGATAAGAGGATGAGATACTATGTCATTAATTCCTGCAATATTAAAAGACGAAGCATTATTAAAAGATGCGGATAGCTATTTATCTGATTCAACTGACTTTCATATCTGGTGGCTCGGACAAAGCGGATATTTACTGCAATGGAATGGCAAAAGAATTTTGCTTGATCCTTATCTTTCTGATTCTCTTACAAAAAAATATGCGGAGACAAAAAAGCCGCATACAAGAATGAGCGAGCGGGTAATTGATCCGCAATTGTTCAGAAATATTTCAATTGTTACTTCCAGTCATAATCATACCGACCACCTGGATGGAGAAACGCTGATACCCGTACTAAAGAATAACCCACAGATAGAATTTATTATACCTGAAGCGAACCGCATATTTATTGCCGACAGGGTAAAATGTGATATCAATTTTCCGACAGGATTAAATGATAAACAAACAAAAGCCATAGACGGCTTTACTTTTCATGGTATACCGGCAAAGCACAATGAAATAGAGCGCGACGAAAAAGGAAATTGCAAATTCATGGGCTATGTGATACAGTTCGGTAACTGGTCTGTATATCACAGTGGCGATACATTATGGTTTGATGATATGGAAGAAATCCTGAAACCATTCAATATTGATTTAGCGTTATTGCCAATTAATGGCGACAGACCCGAAAGAGGTGTTGCCGGAAATTTGAATACTAAGGAAGCTGCGCAACTTGCAAAAGCGATCAATGCTGGAATAGTGATTCCCTGTCACTACGATATGTTTACGTTTAACACTGCAGATCCTGCTGATTTTGCAATAGAAGCTGAAAAGATTGAACAAACGTATGCGTTGCTGAAACATGGAGAACATTGGAGCAGTAGTTCTTTCAAATAATTACCTTAGTTGATAAATGAGCTTATATGTTTAAATCGCCGGCGATGCGTGTTTGTTTTCTCCTGATTTTATCTTTCAATTTTTTTACAGTAAATATTTTTGCACAACCCCGTAAAGAGCATAATCTCATTTTTGATTCATTAGCCACCAGGTGGGATGAAGCTATACCACTTGGTAATGGCTGGATCGGTGCACTGATTTGGAAGAAGGAAGATAAACTGCGTATGTCATTGGATCGTGTAGATCTCTGGGACGATCGGCCGATGCCGGAAATTGATAAATTGAAATTTAACTGGGTTGTAGATCAGGTTAAAAAGAATGAGTATGATACTGTACAAAATCTAGGAGATCGTCCGTATGAAATTTATCCTGCGCCAACAAAGATCCCCGGCGCAGCAATAGAGTTTCCTGTTAAGCAATTCGGAAAAGTAATTTCCAACGAACTGGATATTGCAAACGGGTTAAGTGTAATAAAATTTGAAAACGGAGTTGTTTTTAATAACTACATACATGCTTCAAGGCAGATTGGCTATTTTGGTATTGAAAATTTGCCTGGTTCTGTTTCTGTAGAAGCTATACTGCCTGAATTGATGGCGCCTAATTATAATTCTGGAAACAAAGGCGCAACCGGTAATAGTGTAGAAGGCCAGGGCCTCGAGCGACTGGGATATAAAAAAGGAACCATAAAGAAAAATGCAAATAGCATTTTATATCATCAGCCCACATGGAATGGTACTTATTATGAAGTATTGATAAAATGGCAACAGTTTTCGCCCACTCACATTATCGGGCAATGGACGATTACAAATAACAAACCAGCTGTACTCGCAGATTTAAATAAATCATTGAAAGAGCCGACCGGGTGGGATTCACATATTGCATGGTGGAATGATTACTGGAATCGCTCATCAGTTTCTATTCCGGATCCCGTAATTGAAAGACAATACTACCTCGAAATGTACAAGTTTGCATGTGTAGCAAGAAGTAATACATCGCCCATTTCATTGCAGGCAATATGGACGGCAGATAACGGGAACCTGCCGCCATGGAAAGGCGACCTGCACCATGATCTTAATACAGAACTGAGTTACTGGCCTGGCTATACATCCAATCACCTGGATTTAACAGCTTCATATACCAACTGGTTGTGGAAAATAAAAGAAGAAAACAAACGCTGGACCAAACATTGTTTTGAAGTAGATGGACTAAACGTTCCCGGTGTTACTACAATCAATGGTAAGCCGATGGGTGGCTGGATTCAATACTCTAATTCACCCACTACGGTAGCATGGGTGGCACAACATTTCTATTGGCAATGGAAATACAGTATGGACAAAAAGTTTCTCCTTGAAAAAGTATATCCATATTTTAATGAAGCCGAACTATACTTTTCCAAAATGCTCAATAAAAACGGGTATAAAAATAAACTGCAATTGAGTTCCAGTCCCGAATACCACGATAATACAATTAAAGCATGGTTTAAAGATTTTACGAATTATGATTTGTCCCTGGTGAAATCCTTTTATTCTCAAGGCATCGAAGTGAGTAACGCATCTTACGAAAGGAGGCCAGTGGAGTGGATTTACCAGGCTCAGCAGTTGCCTGAATTTGATATTAACGAAACCGGTCTTACCATTGCTCCCAATCAAAACCTGGAAGAATCGCATCGTCATCATGCGCAACTGATGGCGATATATCCTCTTTGCCAGTTGGATGTAGATAAGGCAAATGAAAAGGATGTTGTTGAAAAATCGTTACGCTGGCTGGAGAAAATAGGAACCAGGAACTGGTGTGGTTATTCTTTCAGTTGGGCAGCCTGCATCTATGCAAGAGCAAAAGAAGCAGATAATGCCGTAAAGCAATTACAAATATTTGCTTCTAATTTTTGCTTACCCAACAGTTTTCATGTAAATGGCGATCAGAAAGGCGGGCAATACTCCTCGTTCACCTATCGGCCTTTTACACTTGAAGGTAATTTCGCTTTTGCGCAAGGTGTTCATGAATTATTGATTCAAACAAGAGATGGCCATATCGAAATATTTCCTGCAGTACCTGATGAATGGAAAAATGTTTCATTTCAGTCGCTGCGCACAGAGGGTGCTTTTTTAATTTCTGCAAAGAAAGAAAACGGAGTGCCTGTTTCGGTGAAGATAGTCTCTGAAAAAGGCGGAACCTGCAATATTAAGCTACCGTTTAAAACTTTTATTCAGAAGGGAATTGAAAGAAGCAGTATTAATTTTGATAAGGACATGTATATAATCTTCAATACAAAGCCCGGACAGGTAATCACTTTTGAGAATGGATATGAGTGAGATTGACAATAGACAATGAGCTTTAGGCTGATTATTTACTATTTAGTATTAAACTAATCCAGATGAAAAGGAACGAATTTCTCCGCATAGCCACGCCAGCTTTCCTGATGCTCGCTAATGGAAAAATTGTAAAGGCGCAGGATTTCTTTTTTTCTGAAGAGAAAAGAAGAAAAGTAAAACTTCGGTTTGTTGTAGCATCCGATGGCCACTACGGAGAGAAGAACACAGATTACGAAAACTATTTTGCTACAGCAATCTCAAGGATTAATGAGGAGCATGGTAAAAAGGCATTTTCATTTTGCGTTATCAATGGTGATATTGTTCATGATGATAAGTCGCACTATCCTGCAGTAAAAAAGGCACTGGATAATCTTAGCATGAAGTATTATGTAAGCCAGGGCAATCATGATCATGTAACTGCCGATGAGTGGCAGTCAATATGGGGAATGCCGGTGAACTATGATTTCATAATTGATAAAAATTCTTTTTTAATTGGTACTACTTCCAATGAGCATGGTACTTATCTCTGCCCTGATTTGGAATGGTTTTCAAAAAAGCTGGAAGAACATAAAGATCAGCAGAACGTTTTTATATTTATACATATCAACCCGGGTAAGCTGACGGCAAATGCCGTTGACTGTCCTGAATTTTTTGAGATACTGGGAAAGTATAAAAATGTAAGGGCCGTTTTCAATGGGCACGATCATGATCAGGAGGATATCAAAACCCGGAACAATATTCCTTTTGTGTTTGATGCACATTTTGGCGGCAGTTGGGGTACAGCCTATCGTGGTTTCAGGGTAGTGGAATTGTTAAAAGATAATTCTGTACTAACTTATATCATGAACCCAGTAGAAAAAATAAATCAGGCAACCATCGCCTGATTGTAACCTTCTTTGAATAATCTTGCAATTGTAAAACATAAGTAATGAAAAAAGCGTGTTTATTTCTCTTTACAGTTGTTGTTTCATTGGTTTCCGGTGCACAACAAAAAAACCCATTGCCAAACAAGCAGCAACTGGCCTGGCATGATATGGAGTATTATTGGTTTATTCATTTTGGTCCTAATACATTTACTGATAAGGAATGGGGTCATGGAGATGAGACAGAAGATATTTTCAATCCTACTGCACTCGATTGCCGGCAATGGGCGAGAATCGCAAAGCAAGCTGGTGCGAAAGGAATCATCATTACAGCCAAGCATCATGATGGATTTTGCCTGTGGCCAAGTAAATATTCAACACACACCGTGCGTGAAAGCAAGTGGAAAAATGGTAAAGGCGATGTGGTGGGCGACCTGATGAAAGCCTGCAAAGAGTATGGATTAAAGTTTGGAGTTTATCTCTCACCCTGGGATCGAAACCATCCTAAGTATGGTACTGCTGACTACAACAATGTATATGTAAATACGATGACGGAATTAATTACCCGTTATGGCCCTTTCTTTGAATTCTGGTGGGATGGTGCCAATGGTGAAGGGCCGAATGGTAAAAAACAGGTCTATGATTTCAAGAGGTTTGAAAAAGTTATGAGAAAGCTGGCCCCCAATACAGTTGTATTCAGTGATATTGGTCCTGATATACGCTGGGTAGGAAATGAAAGCGGCTTTGCAGGAACTACCAACTGGAACTACCTCGATACAGCCGGATTTACAAGAGGAGCAGGCGGCCCTTCGCAGGATACATTGAACCAGGGAAATATAAATGGTAAAAACTGGATACCTGCTGAATGTGATGTGAGTATACGCCCGGGATGGTTTTATCATAAAGAAGAAGACGATAAAGTAAAAACAGCTGAGCAACTGTTTAATTTATACTTGAAATCAGTTGGCCGCGGTTCAACTTTGTTATTAAATATTCCCCCCGACAGGAGAGGATTGATCAATGAAATAGATTCTGCTGCATTGGTTGATTTCAGGAAATTGCGGGAGACGAACTTGAGTAAACCGCTTGCTTCGAAAACATTTGCAGTTTCTGCACAGCCAGCTTCGCTAAACTATACATTGAAATTGGGTAAGACTTCTTCAGTTAATTGTGTTATACTCAAGGAAGCAATTCAGTTGGGACAAAACGTAAAATCATTTACAGTGAAATTGATGAAGAACAATGAACTGGTAAAAGAAGTGACTGCAACAACTATTGGACATAAAAGGATTCTTACTTTCCCTGCTGTGGAAGCAGACGCGATTGAAGTAGCTATTACGGATTCGAAAGCAAAACCTGTAATCAGTGAGTTGCAGGCTTATTTGATTGATGAAGGCCTAGTGGAGAAATGATTTTTATTATATGATAATCTGTATTCAGAAATATCATTCCATCAGGGTTTAGGCTGACTGTATTTGAAAATTGCTACAATAATAACAGCCTTTCAGGCGAGCTATTAAGATTGAGCATTCTTAGTAAAAAGAAGAAAACCAAATTAACATACACATGAGTGCGCCAGTCGAGTTAAAGCTATTTCGATCAATTAAAACAGGGAAAGGCTTTATAAAATTGATTAATAACCTTAAAGATGATCGCAGAAAAAATAAAGTTTTAACAAAAAAAAGAGAAGTTCTTACAAAAAGGCAAAGAGATTTGATTTTACAAAAGACAGACAGCCGTTGTCATATTTGTGGAATAGAATTGGATAGTGGGAATTTTCAGGCTGATCATGTTAAATCCCATAGCTCTGGAGGGAAGCATACAGAAAATAACTATTTACCGAGTTGCAGCACTTGTAACAATTATCGCTGGCACTATACTTCTGAAGAAATACAGATTATTCTAAGGTTGGGTGTTTGGGCTAAAACGAAAATTGCAAATGATTATATTCTTGGTTTAGAAATGGCAAATAGTTTTGTGAAACATGAAATGGGTGTAAGGAAACGACGAAAAGTAAGAAAAGAAAATGTGTAACCGCAATAAATAATCCTTGCCTTTTGATTAAATTAAGAATTAAAATGAGTCAGTTTAACTCCTGAAAGAGTGATATAGCCTGTGTCAACAACGAACATGCCTAAATGAAAAATACATTTATTGCAATGCTAATTTTGTTGTCTTGTGCGTCTGCTAATTCGCAAAAAGACAAAAAGCTGCCAACTGGTATGGACGACCGTAAATACTGGACACAGCTCCTTTACAAAATTTCCTATCCCGTCATTCACAACCTTGCGAACAGTACTTTGAAAAAAAATATGCCTGTGGAGCTGGGGCAGGATTATTATCTCAAAGCGGATAAAGTAACTTATCTAGAAGCAGTAGGCAGAACAGCAGCAGGTATTGCACCATGGTTAGCATTACCTGATGATAATTCCCAAGAAGGAAAGATGAGAAAAACACTTCGGGAAGAATTAATAAAAGGCTTGCAGAATGGTGCTAATCCGTCTAATCCTGATTATCTTAATTTCAGAACAGAATCGCAGCCATTGGTGGATGCAGCATTTCTTGCCCACGCATTTATCCGTGCACCTGAGCAGTTGTGGAAACCACTGGATGATTTGACAAAACAACGTTATGTGGAAGAATTCAAATCATTACGAACAAGAAAACCCGGTAACAGCAACTGGTTGCTCTTCGCTGCTATGACAGAAACCTTTTTGTTAACCATCAACGAGCAATATGATACAAGCCGCATTAATGAGGCCATACGCAAAATGGATGATTGGTATGTAGGCGATGGCTGGTATAGCGATGGCCCTTCATTTGCTATGGATTACTATAATTCATTTGTAATAATCCCGATGCTGACAGATGTATTGAAAGTTTTATCAGATAATAACATGGCAACAAAGGGAAAGTATGATTCAACTGTAAACCGCATGGTTCGTCATGCTGAGTACCAGGAACGGATCATTTCGCCTGAAGGAACCTATCCGCCAATTGGTCGCTCGTTAACTTACCGTGCAGGCGCATTCCAGGTATTGAGCCAGGTTTCTTTGATGCAGCATTTGCCGTCGCATATTTCCCCGGCACAGGTGAGATGTGCGTTGACTGCTGTTATAAAAAAGCAATTTGAAGCGAAAGGGACATTTGATAAAAATGGCTGGCTGCAGTTAGGCTTCGCAGGCCATCAGCCGGGTATGGCCGATCAGTATACATCTACGGGTAGCCTGTATTTATGTACTGTTGGTTTTCTGACATTGGGTTTACCTGCTAATGATAAATTCTGGACTGAACCTGCTGCCGACTGGACTTCTAAAAAAGCATGGCAGGGAAAGCCATTTAAGAAAGATTATAAAGTAAATTACTGATGAATTGATATAATTTTTACTTACCAAGATGGCTAAAATAAAAAGAGAAGAAAATTTTTCATTGTATTATGCTCTATCCCCTTATACAAAAATGGCTATATGTTTGGTCGTAGGTATAGCAGCGTATTTTATTTTTCCATTAAAGAATGCAGATAATCTTTCCCGCATTATGCTGGCATGGGATGTTTTTTGCATTTGCCTGCTTTCGCTTTATTGGTTTATTTTTTATACAACGAAGCCATCTCAAATTCGTGAACTGGCGCCCAAAGAAGATCCGAGCAGGGTTATAATATTTTTCATCACACTTATTGCCACTACTGCCAGCATGCTGGCAGTAATACTATTACTCACTGCGAACAAGCAATCTGCTGATTTGGAACTTACCCGTCTTATTGTGTCAATTGCGGGTTCGATATTTTCGTGGAGCCTTGTACACACCGCGTTTGCAGTCAGGTATGCCCACCTTTATTACGATGATGATAGAGAAAATAAAAGCACACATGCGGGTGGGCTTGATTTTCCGAAAGAAAACAAACCTGATTTCATTGACTTCGCCTACTTTTCATTTGTATTAGGTATGACATTCCAGGTCTCAGATGTTGAAATCACTTCGAGGAGAATAAGACGCCTTGCGCTTTGGCATGGCCTTATTTCATTTGCCTACAATGTCGTTATTATCGCATTGACGATAAATATTATTGCCAGCCTTGGCGGCAAGTAATTTACCGGAATAATAAATAAGCAACCAGTAGGGTGATTATAATATTAAAACCCTGGGCAATCAAAAATGCATAAAGCGGTTTCCTGCTTCCTGAGTTGAACAAGTCGCGGAAATTTGTTTCAAGACCAATACTTGTAAATGCGAGTGCAAACCATAAGCCTTGTATTGCTTTTAAGTTATCCTTTACACCGCTCACTGTTTCTGGTGAAAGAAGAAAAGAAAATATCAGTGATGAAGCAATAAATCCCAATACAAATTTTGGAAAGCGCTCCCAGATAACTTTAAGTGTTGGCTTTTCTGCATTCGGATTGTCTCCTTTTTTAGTATAAGTCCAGTAAAGAGATATTGCGAATGCTGCAATACCGAGTAGAACGTTCTGCGAAAATTTTACAATCGTACTTGTTTTTAATGCTACTTCCCCGACCAATGAACCGGAAGCAACCACTGCTCCTGTTGTATCAATCGTTCCTCCCAACCATGCTCCCGTTACTTCCTGGGAAAGGCCAAGATACTTTGCAATAACCGGCATGAATATCATCATGGGTATCGCGGTGATTAAAACCAATGATATTACGTAAGAAAGCTTCTTTGAATCACCTTTAATCGCACCTGCTGTTGCAATAGCAGCAGAAACACCACAGATAGATACAGCGCTTGAGAGCATCATGCTGAGTTCGCTATCTATTTTTAGCTTTTTGCAAATCCAGAAAGCAAAATACCAAACAGACAATACCACTACCAATGCCTGTATTAATCCGAGTGAACCAGCTTTGAGTATATCAGAAAAAATGACTGTTGTTCCCAGTAAAACCAAGCCGATTTTTACAAAGAGTTCTCCATTCAAAGCCGAACGAAACCATTCCGGTAGTTTAAACAAATTACCAATCAATAAACCAATAGCAAGACTGAAAATAACTGCTTCAAGGTTTAATGCTTTAGCTTGTTTGCTCCCTGCGAGTACCAACGCTACGATAGTTAAAAGATAAATTACAGGAAAAATAGTAATGGTTTTTTGTACAGATCGCCGCGTTAACCATGATACTATTATTACAACCATATTAATATACAAAAACTGGTAAAGTATTTTCAGCAAATTGTCAGATGCGAAAATTTTTGTTGAAAGATCTGAGTTGCTGTTCCAGCTATACTGCGGTACAGGTGATGGAAAACCCGCTACTGCGGCGATTATTATAACAAACCCTGCTACTACCACTGCCCAATCTTCGTGTATTGTTAATTGATTTTTTCCCGATGACATACCAGAACTTTAAATAGTTAATTTATTTGGTTCGTTAGTGATATACGGCTGTTTAATATATCTTTTAGAACTTTCTTCGCCGCATGATAAGCGCTATCCGCAACAAATATAAATGTCTATTGATAAATGTTTGGAAAGATTGTTCAGAATAAACGAGAAGATATTAATTGCCGGAATATAATAAGATAATGTATCGTGCTAACGCATACAGTCCAAACAAGAGTAGTATGATGCCGGGTATTTTTTTGATAAATGTATTGTGCTGAAACAGTACGATAACTTTTCCTGAAAAAAAGCCAACAAGGTTTAATAATGTAAATACTCCTGCAGAAACTCCAAATAAGAAACTGTGCAACTTGAGTGGAGTAGAAAAATCAACCCAGTGCTGGCTGCGCAGGTAAGCGGTAATAGCAATCCAATAAGGCATTGCAAGAGGATTGAAAATTCCCAGTATCAACCCACGCCGAAAACCACTATCATTAAACTTTTGGAATAAGGGTGATGGATTGGAGGCGGATCTGATATTCAGAATGCCCAACAGAATCATAACAATTGCCGCAAGAAGGTGAAAATTTTTTACGACAACCGGAGAAGATGTGATAATGCTTTCAAACTTCACTGCGAGAAACGCATACACATATTCCATGACTGCTGCACCCAGGGCAAGCCGCCATATAATTTTTGTCTTACGTTCAAGCCCGAGCTGAACAGCAGTCATGTTGATAGTGCCGGGAGTAAGCGAGCCAGAGAAACTAAAAAAGAATGATAAAAGGAAGTTAGTGATAGCTGTCATATCATTCCAGTGGTTTACTGGCTGCTTTCCACGCTTCAATTCCACCATCAAGTTGTACCACTTTAGTAAAACCTTTCTTTATCAAAGCATCCGCGGCTTTATTGCTACGCACTCCTGCCAGGCAATAAACATATACCGGACTTTTTTTATCAAGACCTTTTACTTTTTCCTCAAACTGTACCTGGTCCTGCCAGTTGGCGAGTACGGCACCTTTAATATGTCCTTCCTTGTACTCTTCAGGTCTTCTTACATCTACAAGCTGCACATCTTTTGCCTGAATTGCTTTTTCAAATTCAGCAGCATTCACAGTTGTTTTATTTTGTGCTGATACGCAACCGGCAAAGAGAAAAAGTAAAACTGTTTTCAGGATGTGTTTCATATGGATTGTTTTTATTTTACAAAATTACAATTTCGATTTTATCCCTCTGTGAGTTTAGTCACTTTCCTTTAAAAACAGGTTTGCGTTTTTCTAAAAATGCTGAAGCGCCTTCCTTTAAATCTTCTGTCGCAAAGCATTCTCCGAATTTTTTTATTTCAAAATCATAACCATTCTGTGTATGGTCGAAATTATTAACGCTTTCTATCACTGCTTTTATAGCAAGCGGGGCTTTTGATTGAATGAGTTGGAGCGTTTCTTTTGTTTTGGGTAATAGCTCTTCTGCCGTCATTACTTTATTTACAATGCCATAGCTCATTGCTTCCTGCGCCGATAGCATGTTGCCAGTCATTATCAGCTCCATGCTCCGGTTTTTACCAACTAATTGTGTAAGCCGTTGAGTGCCGCCATAGCCGGGAATTAAACCGAGATTTACTTCCGGCTGACCAAACTTTGCATTTTCGGAAGCGTATATAAAATGACAGGAGAGTGCGAGTTCGCAACCTCCGCCCAGTGCAAATCCATTTACCGCTGCAACAATTGGTTTGGGACAATTTTCTATTTTATCAAATACCAGTTGCTGCCCACGCCGTGCCAATTCTTCGCCTTGTGCTGCATTTAATTCAAGGAACTCGCTGATATCCGCGCCAGCTACAAATGCTTTTGCTCCTGCGCCGGTTATAATAGCTGATTTTATTTCATTATTGGAGTATACAGTATCAACCGCTGCACTTAACTCAGTTATCACGGTTTTATTAAGTGCATTCAGTTTATCTGGCCGGTTGATTGTTATAATACAGGTGCCATTTTCAATTTGCACAAGCAGGGTAGTATACATGCTCTTTATTTTTCTTCAAAAATAAAGTATTCGGCAGTTTGTCGCCGATTGGTTTTTGCACGAGCTATTTAATAGTAATTGTGTAAAGCGAAAGATAAATAATCGGCATACCTGGATTTTTAAGGACGACGACAATACAAAGTGATTGTCACTTTGAAAAAAGATTAGCAGATGCGGGTCAATTAAATGCTATGGGTTGTTAATCATTCGTACGGTAACATCGTTTTCAATCTTACCAGTTCCATACTTATCTGTAAATACAACATGCACATTGTATTTTTCTTCTGGTTTCATAGGAGATCCTGTGTTTACAAGGCACCTCAGGTAGTCTATTTTTTCAAACACAGCATTATCTTTAAATAAATCGGGTTCCGATAATAAAACCTTACCGTCTTTATCCGAAATGGTGAGGGCGCAGCCTACGGACACTTTTCCTTCTTTTTCAGTAAGACCTTTTACTTTATCATTCACAATTATAAAACTTTGGCCAAGCGGAATGTCTGCATGGTTCAGTTCTTCATCATTCATAATCATTTTTGTTCCGGATGTAGATATTCCTTTATAGGAAGTAGACATACCTGTATTCAGGTTTTTATTCACGCCTACTTGTGCGTTGCAGGCATACAGGGCGATAGCAATGGCAGGTCCGGCCAGCAGAATGGTTATCTTCTGGTTTTTCAAAAAAGCTAGAATGTTCATTGAATATTTTTTATGCTAAGGAAGGTATGTTGGTTTCAAATTAAAAGCTCCTGTTTTCTTTTACCCAGTCTTTTATATAATCTGCAATAACAGCAGTAGAAGTGCCGGGCGCAAACAATTTACCTACTCCCATTTCAATGAGTTCTTTCATGTCTTCTTCAGGGATAATACCTCCGCCGGTCAGCAACACATCATCCATTTCTTTTTCTTTCATCAGCGCAATTATTTTTGGAAATACAGTCATGTGCGCCCCGCTGAGTATACTGATACCGATAGCATCCACATCTTCCTGCAAGGCGGCATTCACAACCATTTCTGCTGTTTGCCGGAGGCCGGTATAGATTACTTCCATGCCCGCATCGCGCAGGGCAGTCGCAATAACTTTTGCGCCACGATCATGTCCGTCTAAGCCAACTTTGGCAACTAATACACGAACAGGCCTGTTTACAATATTACTCATGCATTGATATGATACTTCAAATGTAACAGAATTTTTGCAGGCGTTATCATTAACGGATAAAGCGGTGTTTTAATTCAGCCACTCCCTTTGTCGCGATAGTATTGAGTGAGTCATTGGTATTTTTCAAACTGTTGAAAAACGATAACTTCTTTTCAGGAATATTGTGTCCGGTATCCAGAAAAGGAATCAAACAGTCTGCT
>JAEUVI010000522.1 GCA_016787105.1 Chitinophagaceae bacterium
ATCATGTCATTAAAAGCGAATTATGATGAAACTGCTATCGTCATTGCAATACTCATTAATCTTATAATTGTATTTATTGTGTTAAAATCACTGAATGCTATTGCACGCCTGCTGGGTCCTGCCGGATTGATTGCTGTAAGAAAATTTTTTGGCGTAATATTGCTCGCTATTGCGGTAAAGATCTTTGCAACAAATGCACATGGATTGATTAAATGATTTGAGATTTGCGGAAAATCTACATCCTAAAATCAAAAAACTTGCAATTAGCCTGGCCTCGTAGTACAATGGATAGTATAAGAGTTTCCGAAGCTCCAGATACAGGTTCGATTCCTGTCGAGGCTACTCCTCCTTTTTTATGTTTTTTTGAAATAAGATGATGCAGCTGAAAATAGCAAAATCTTATCCGTGTACGATAGACCGCAAAGTGAACAAGTAAATTTCGGATAGCATAATCAGCAAGTATCGTATTTGCCAATGGTAAATAAATCTTAAAGGAAGTTTTATATCCCCGAACAGATTCTACAGATATAGAGCCTTTATGTAGTTTAATAATCCTGTCGGCGAGTGATAATCCTAATCCAAAACCTTTACTTCCGGTGAGACTCTCTGTAGCACGATAGAAGGGTTGAAAAATTTTATCTATTTCTTCCTTAGGTATGCCGCTTCCTTTATTAATTATCGAAATAATAATCTGGCTATTTATTTCTAATTGGATAATAGCTTTATGATTGTCAGAATATTTACACGCATTCAAAACTATATTCTTTATGGCTGTTGAAAGCAATGGTTCATTTCCATAAACCATAAGGTTCTCCTCATTATCAGGCAGGTTTCCAAATTCAATAGCTACTGAATACGACTCGTTCATCCTGGCAATTGCCGATGGTAATTCCATGATAATTTCGTCTATGCGGATCAAGGTAATCTCAAGTCCGCTGGCACTACCGGATGCTTTGGCAAACTCAAGTAAAGTTTGAGTGAGCTTGTTCATATGCTGAACATCCATATAAACCGACTGCATTACTTTCCTGTATTCATCAGCCTCTCTTTCTCTCTGTAAAGAGATTTCCAACTGGCTAGAAACAGAAGTTAACGGTGTAGATAATTCATGTGAGGCATTTGCAATAAAACGGCTCTGTAATTCAAAACTATCCTGCAACCTGTTTAATAACTGGTTGAGCGTATTAGCAAGATAATACCATTCATCCTTGGAAACACCTGTATCAATCCTTCTTGCCAGGCTTTGAGCTGATATCTCCTGAATATCCGCTGTTATTTTCTTTATTGGTCGTAACAAACGGGTTGAAAAAACATATCCAATTACAAATACAAGAAGAATGCTGATCAAAAAACACAATAAAAGGATATCGAGCAAATGCTTTAAATCCTGCTTGCCTTCGGTGTCTTCTCCTGCTGAAATAACAACCATTCCATTAGGTGATCCGGTGTATGAATAAATGATTGTCTCTTTCCCTCCCAGTTCGAGAAATAAGGATCCTTTTTTACGTGCATTGCCAAGTAGTGCCCGATCAATTATCAGTGTGTCTCCCGGAACGTCTGAATAACTGTAGATCTTTCTGTCATTTTGATCAAACGCCTCAATCGTCTTCCTTCGTAATGAAATTGTAGTTAGTGAATCTATTTTTCGTACAAGCTGTTGATCAAAAACTTCTTTTTGTTCCAGGAACCTGGCAGTAGTTTTAGATCGGTTTATCAATCTCGTTTTGATTGTATTTAACCTGGCAGAATAAGAAAAATAGTAAATACTACTGCAGAGAACCCCGACAATCACAACCGACAGGATAGCAAATAATATTGTAATGCGCAGTCTTACCGGCATATCTAATTATTATCTCTTAAAACATAGCCCATACCAATCTGCGTATGAATAAGCTTTTGCGGGAAAGGCTTGTCAATCTTATTCCGCAGGTAATTTATATATACATCAATAACGTTTGTATTGGTGTCAAAGTCTATATCCCATACATTTACTGAAATGTCTGCCCTTGACACCACCCTGTTCCTGTTTCTTAATAAATACTCCAGAAGTTGGAATTCCTTTGAAGTAAGATTGATTATTTTATTACCACGCGTTACCCTTTTACTGTCCAAATTCATTTCCAGGTCCGCTGCCTTAAGCGTATTGGCTACTCCTGTTTCCGGTAAATTGGCCCTTTTAACCAATACTTTTATTTTCATCAACAGTTCTTTAAACTCGAATGGCTTGGCAACATAATCGTCTGCACCCATTTCATACCCTTCCAACTTATAGTTAATTGAGTTTAATGCTGTCAGCATAATTATAGGCACCTGCTCATTCTTCAACCGGATTGACTTGCAAAGATCAAAGCCATTTATATCGGGGAGGTTTAAATCCAAAAGAATAAGATGGTAGAACTGGTTTGAAAAAAACTTCAAAGCTTCCTCTCCATTATATGCGGTTTCTGCCCTAAAACCATTTTCAATAAGACCGTACTTCAGTGTATCGGCTATCTTCAGTTCATCTTCTACTATCAATATTCGGGTATCGTCCATAATTCAGTTTTTGCAAGTTATATACCTAACCCTGCTTTATAATGCCAAAATCATTTTCTAATGTATTTCTAATTTCATATTAATTAGTTTTTAATACCCTGTAGCTAACTTGGAGCATGCACCAATATTTTAACAGCATTCTGATACCAGTCGATTTATCGATAAATACTGAACTGGCTGTCAAAAAAGGGCTTGAGTTAGCGGATAAAGATACCGCAATTCATTTATTACATGTTCAGAGCAATGATTTCTCATTCTTGTCTAAAAAATTAAAAGAAATAATTCATTTCAATAAACACAGGTTACAGGTAAATACAGAGAAATGCTTACATGAATGGAAAATCTCGATAGAAGATAGCTTTCCTCTCAGAGCCTTTACATGGAATATTAGTGCTGACTCTATACAAGATGCTATAATAAAAAAGTCAATGCAATTGAATGTTGATCTTATTATAATTGGCAAGCATAGCAGTCACAATTGGTTTCCGTTTTTAAATACTGTTAATCCAAGCCAGTTAGCCCAAAGTACGGGCATACCCGTATTGACTGCGAAACCCGGTTCATTGCATAACAAAGTAAAGAAAGTTGTTGTACCGGTTTCTGCAAAGTCAGTATATGATAAAATGGAAATTATCGTTGCCTTAAGCAAGAAATTCCCAATAAGGGTTTATCTCGCTTCTATGATGGGCAGCCGTAATGAGCCGATCGGTTTTTATGCTTCCTCCTTGTTAGAATTATATAGATGGGTAAAAACAACTATCAGGTGCCCTGTTGAATACACAGTACTAAAAGGCGGCAATAAAGCGAAGGCAATTCTAAATTATGCCGAAAAAATTAATGCTGACATTTTGGTACTGTACCCTGAAAGCGAAACAAAAATAGGCTGGATGAATAGCGAAATCTCTGACGTTTTACCTTCTTCAACAAAAGTTGAAGTGCTTACCATCCAGCCTTTACATTCTTTGGCTATTTAAAAAAAAATCAAATCATGAAGTTAATTTTTACAGTAATACTGGGGTTCATCACTTACCTGGGAAACAGTCAATCAATCGAACAAGGGAAAAAAGAGCTGTACTATGATCGTTTAGCGTCTGCTAAGCAAACTTTTCAGCAGGTTATTCAGCAGTACCCGGAGAACGGAGAAGCGTGGTTTAATCTTGCGAAGGTGTACGTTATGCTCGATCAACTGCAACAGGCAAGCGACACGTTGCAGGCAGCACCTGAGGCTGCAAGAAAAGATCCATTTTTTAAAGTCGCAGAAGGGATAAGTTTTGTTCAAAAAAATTCCAAGGATCAAGCTGCGGTTTATTTTGATGATATCATGAGTATGATGAAAAAGAGAAATGAGAACCTCGCAGCAGCAATTGCATGGGTACAGATCAATATGCCTGGCGGAAACCCGGAATATGCAATAAACATTTTAAACAAAGCAATCAAAAAAAGCAAACACAATCCCGAGTTATATGTACTTCTCGGTGACGCCTGGCGGAAACGTACCGACGGAACAGAAGCATTCAAGGCCTATCAAAATGCAATTAATAAAGACAAAAACTATGCTGTAGCCTATTACCGTATTGGCCAGATTTTTCTTTCCCAAAAGAATAAAGAAGTCTATTCAGATTATTTCAGAAAAGCAGTAGCCGCTGATCCTGAATATTCACCGGCATGGTACAAACTTTATGTTTATGAATTTAGCCGCAATCCTGCAAAATCACTGGAATACTATACAAAATACACCCAGAATGCAGATCAGACAATCCAGATGGAATATGATATAATCGACCTTTACTATCTGAATCAAGAATACAATAAGGCTATTGATAAAGCGAATGCCTTAATCAGCGCTGAACAGAAAAATACAAAGCCACGCATTTACAAATTAATCGCATATAGTTATGCAGGAAAGAATGATACGAGTGCCGCATTAACTGCAATGAAACAGTATTTTGCCAACGAACAGGATAGTAATATCATTGCCAAAGACTATGAAGCGATGAGTGCTTACTATCTATCGTTACCTGATCAGGATTCTTTAGCAGCCGATTACCTGGCAAAAGCAGCCGCACTGGAACAAGACTCTGCCGCACGATTCGATGACTATAAGAAACTGGCAGATATGGCAAAGGCTAAAAAGGATTATGAAGCACAGGCAAAATGGCTTGAAAAATTTTGTGAAGGCAATCCTGCTGCTTCAAATCTCGATTTGTTTTATTGGGGCATCGCAAATTATAGAATTGAAAACTACCTCAAAGCAGACACAGTTTTCGGTATTTACAGCGAAAAGTATCCTGATCAAAGTTTTGGCTATTACTGGCAAGCGAAGAGTAAGGCCCTACAGGATACCAATATGTCTGCCGGGCTTGCTGTACCAGTGTATGAAAAGTTAATAGAAGTCCTGGATAAAAATCCGGATGATGAAAATTATAAAAAATGGATTTCTGAAGCATATAGCTATCTCGCTGCTTATGCTGCTAATACACAGAAAGACTATGTACAAGCTATTAGTTATTTTGAAAAGGTATTAACCATTGACCCGGAAAATGCAATGGCTAAAAAATATATTGATATACTGGACAGGCAAGTTAAGAAAGCTTCAAATACTGATAACAGTTCAATACAAGAAACAAATTCAGAATAGTATCCTGGTGATTTTACACTACTCTTGTTAATCCGGACCCTTTGCAACTGTATCAATAATGGTTTTGCTTAAATAGGCTTTTGCTTTTAATACCGGGGATTACCTCAATTTTTATAATCGTAGGGAAGCTCTCTGCAAAGATCCGGTTAAAAGCCGAAAAGAGCTTGTAACTGAACTTATTTAAACTGAAGGAGTACTTCTATACAAGAGTAAATTTTTTCAGCACTGATATTTTGGTCTCTTTACGACCTGCTATACAGTAAACTCTAATCATTTTGCTGGGCGTCGAATATGGCAAAGTTTCTCAAAAAAACAGTTACTTTACATTCTTATTCGACGAACTAATTCATGGCGACATATCAGCATAGCAATGATTTTACCGTTAAAAAGCCAAAAGACCTGACAAAAGTGAACATTAATAATTTTGGTGAGTTGCTTTGGTGGTCTTACAATTTTGGGATCAGCCCTGAGAAGTTGATTGCTATTATCCAAATAACCGGTGATAATGTGAAGGATGTAAAGAAACAGCTCTCACAATCTTCTTAAGCAGAGAGAATAAAACTAATCCTGATACCAGAAGTTAATCAAAAATCGGATAATCGTACCTTATTAGAAACCTCCGGGGAAATTTTGCTGAAAATATTTATTTCTCGATATGCCGTAAAAACCTTGAGTTATACTAAAATTTTAAAGAATGAGACGATGGGCCTCATTCTTTAAAATTTCACCTCATTATCCTTGAGTGCTGTTCTGAGTACTATTTAAAAAGATTGTTTGTGTCGGGAAAGCAAACTCAATATCCATTTCTTGCAGCCGTTCAATGATATTCATACATATTTTCTCCTGGGTGTTCATATAAAATGCATAGTCAGGGGAGCTTATGTAATAAACTATCTCATAATTAATGCTGAAGTCACCAAATGATTTAAAATTGGCCCTGTCGTATGAAACCTCTGGTTCCACTTCAATAATCTCTTTTACAATTCCAGGAATCGCTCTCAATTTTTCCGTTGGAGTGCTATATACAACACCAATACTAAATACAACTCTTCTTTTCTGCAGTCGTTTAAAATTTTGAATAACCGATTTTACCATTTCAGTATTTGGAAAAATCAACTGTTGGCCATCAAGGCTGCGGACATGGGAGGTTTTAATACCTATTTTTTCAACTACACCACTGAAACCATCAGTGATAATAAAATCCCCTATTTCAAAAGGCTTATCAAAAAAGATAACGATATAACTGAATAAATCTGTAAGAATACTTTGAGCAGCAAGTGCAATTGCAATTCCACCTACACCCAGGCCTGCAATGATTGTGGTTACATTATAACCGAGGTTATCAATCAGCATCACAAAACCGGATACCCAAACTATGGCTTTTACAACTGATAACATGCCTTGCACCTGTAGTATTCTCTGCTCCGATTCATTTCTTGCCTTCATCCCCATTACAATAAGATGCTGTATAACAAAGTTAACAAGCCTGACAGCATAGTAAGTCGTTACCAGCAATGCTGCTACAACAAGTGTCTTATCTACTCTTTCAGAAAGTTGAAGCTGCCTGATAATTGCATAGTTGATTGCAAGATAAATATATGGGCTTACGAATTTATCAGCAGCTTCTATAATGAGATCATCAAGATTAGTTTTTGTCTTTGATGTAAGTTTTAATAATAATTTTATTAAAACACGTTTACCCAGTTTCCATGCTATCCATGTAAGAATAATACCACCTAAGACTAAGAAATATGCAAATAATGTATTACCCCAAAAAACCTGGTTCATAATGTCATTCATAATACAAAGGTTTTAATTGTTCGTTTTCAATCATAGGATAAGGATGTTAACAAACCGAACGATATAAATATGAAATTCACAGGATTTCAAAACCCATGCTACCGTGCAAGTAACAAACGAGTCAGCATATAGCATTATAGATTTCAAATTTTAACCACATTCTAATTTTACTTTGCTGAATGGTTGATTTGAAACTGACAGCTAACTACTTCGGCCTGTTCAGCAGTAATACCTGATAGGATGATAATTAATTTTACAAGCAGGATCGTTCAATTTTCAAACCGATGCTGCAAGTGATGCGTTTAAATCAGCTTATACTTTATAAATGTTATAGGTAAACATTTATCAAATAAAAGAACAAAAAATTCAGGTTGGAATTTTTTTTCAGGCACTTTTATGTCTTACATACTTTTTATTCAAATTTCTGAGCTTCTTCCTGGCTGGCATATTCCTCTTCAGGCAATGGCAATAATTTAATAATAGATTGCTGCAAGGAAATGGTTGAAGAAGAAGAATACAAGCCTATATCTCCATAGGAATAAGTATAATCCATGAGTGTAAGAATAACAATGTCATCAATTGATAATTCGA
>JAEUVI010000529.1 GCA_016787105.1 Chitinophagaceae bacterium
TGGAAAAGCTTTGTGGGCAATTGTTGACCTCACTGATTTCAGGCTGGTTGGAATACGATGGACAAATACAGGCACTACCGGCCCTGCAGCGCCGCTAACTGAAAAAAAATTGCAGGATGATAAAGTTACTTCCTGTTATTGCGAAGTAGAGCAGCCACTGAATAAAAATGGGTGGAATATGAAATACATGCTTACCAGCAGTGATGGGTTGCGAATATCTGATGTTACATTTAATAACAAGCCTGTAATACGCAGTGCAAAATTAGTTGACTGGCATGTAAGCTACAGTGGTACGGATGGGTTTGGTTACAGCGATGCCGTCGGTTGTCCTTACTTCAGCCAGGCCGCCGTGGTAGCATGGACAATACCTGAAGTAGCCAATCTTATGGATGATAATAATAACACTATTGGCTTTGTACTTGAGCAATCTTTTCGTAGCGAAGGATGGCCTTCTCCTTGTAATTATAATTACCGCCAGCGGTTTGAATTTTATAATGATGGAAGATTCCGTGTCGCGGGTGCAAGCGTTGGCCGTGGTTGCGGAAATGATGGTACGTACCGCCCCGTTTTTCGTATCGCGCTGGCCGGCGACAATAATTTTTATTCATGGAATAATAATACCTGGGAAGGATGGAGTAAGGAGAAGTGGAATGAGCAAACCGCGCAAAGCACATATTCTGGCGATGGATACTTGTATAAAGCAGAAAACAGTGATGGTGGATATTATATAGAGCCGGGTAAAGGGCAATTTAAGGATGGCGGTAAAGGCGACTTTTCTTTTATGTATGTTACTAAGCATAGCAACGTTAAAGACGAAGGTGAATCCGATTTACTGACTATCGGGCCGTGCTGTAATACAGATTACCACCAGGGGCCGGAAAAATTTATAGAACCAGAACCGGAGAATATTCAGAACACATCGTTGGTACTATGGTATGTAGCGCAGTTAAAAAACAATGATCAGAAGGGAAATGAATATTGCTGGGCAGAAAGTGTTTTGCAGGATGGTGTTTATATAACAAAAGTATATCCCTGTTTTGCGGGACCTATGTTTATTCCAATAAAGAAGTAATGAGTAAAAAATTAGTTTCAGTTTTTATTTTTCTTTTTTTTGCGGCCTGCAAAAACGGGG
Source organism: Chitinophagaceae bacterium (assembly GCA_016787105.1). Lineage (GTDB taxonomy): Bacteria > Bacteroidota > Bacteroidia > Chitinophagales > Chitinophagaceae > JAFDYH01. Next base: position 1,133 of record JAEUVI010000529.1, read on the forward strand.
AAGTGGAATTTCGCACAAATAGCTGCAAAGGAAGCCCGCCATTTGTAAAACGTGTGGCTGGTTTTGATACGCCGAAATCTTATTTCAGTACTTCTGAAATAAGAACAATGGGACTGGTGCTTATAGAAAATGCGGGGACTGCAGACAAACCATCTTTAAAATATTACCAACACCCTTCCTGGAAGCAGGCAGGATGGCTTTCTCCTATACAATTGGACAATTCCGGAAACGTATATACATCCCCGGCGCCTTTTATTAATGTACTGGATAATCCGGCAGAAAAACAAAATACAATCTATAAAGTAGACGCAGCGACTGGCGAAATGAGCATGTACCTGCAAATTCCTTTGCCTGATTCATTAAACATCAACAACCCATTTGGTGTACTCGGGCTTATTTATTATTGTGAGGGAAATATTTTATACGCTTCTACCATTGCCGGTTCTGACAGATATGTAATAAGAGGCGGCATCTATGCAATAGATATTAAAACAAAGAAAATAATAGATCGGTTGCCGGCTGTAGATGCAATAGGCATGGGCATATCCTATGTGACGGGAGAACGTCGGTTATTTTTTGGCACCGGTCGTAATTCAGATATTTTTTCAATACAGATAAGTGCAACTGGAAAATTTATTGGTAAGCCACAACAGGCTTTTTCAATAGCAGGCCTGGGTCCCCGCGGCGATGATAAAGTGCGGCGTATACGATCTGATGCTAATGGTAATTTACTGGTATATGGAATTGAGTTTAACTACAACCTGATACCTCCCCGCGAAAAACCAGAATCATTATATGAATTTGTTTATAACCCGGATCAGAAGCAATGGCTTTGCCAATCCATTCAATCGGGTAACTCACAAATCAATTTTTGATAGCTTGATTTTTTATTGACACGAGTGATTATCCCATGATGAATAAGCAGTTCTTACAAAATTGAAAAAACAGCCAGTTAGTGCTGCTTACCTTCGAAGAGAAAAACTTATAAGTTCCTTTCTTAAAAAGTAATAACTGACTTCAACTTTCTTAAACTCACCACCAATAACCCGGATACCCTGTATATTTTTTTATATATAGTGATACATCATATAAAATAAGTGAAATACAGTATTTAATTGCAATGCTTAAAACGCATTATTACGGCATACCATTGATGTAAAGAACTACGTAAGTCTTTTTGCTGAGTAAAAACACGTAAGAAAATATTTGTATGTTTTTTTACGTGTTTTAATTGCAGATAGGATATGATTTTCAATTATATATCTATGAGATAAGTTTAAGGCAAGCCGCAAATGGGGTTTCTACTTAGGAAAAACTAAGAACAGATATTAGTTTTACTTCGTAATCCGTATTGTAGAAATTACCATTATCTAAACCCCATGAAAACGCAATTAAACCTTATCCGCTTAGTACTTATACCGGCGTTATTCTTCGCCGGTGCCGCTGGGGCCCAGGTCTCGGGCAATGTATTCAGAGATATCAATAATGATGGTGTAAGACAATCAATTAATCCTGCAGAACCAGGAGAATTTGGTGTTGTAGTAAAGGCTTATGATGCATCCAATACCTTAAGGGCAAGTGCTACTACAAATTCAAACGGTGATTATTCATTCAGTGCTGCGCAATTGCCCTCAGGCCTTGCTATAAGGATAGAATTTATTGGAGCTTCCGGAGATTTTCCATCCAAGCGAATGGCGGCTAATCGAAGCAATGTACAGTTTACAGTTGCAGGTTCTGCTGCTGTAAATATTGATCATGCTATCACTTCTAAGAAACTATTGAATAATAATAGTAACCCTTATGTAGCCACCACGGCATTTGTAAATGGAGATGCAAATGTCAGTTCTGGTTCGAATGGCCCTGGAAAATATAACAGCCTGTATGTATTCCCTTACGATTTATCTAGCGATGGAGGCAATGCCCGCAGAGCAAAAAACAGTTACACTGGATCTGTATTTGGCCTTGCATGGCAAAAAGAATCAAGGATATTACTGATGTCAGCTTATTTAAAGCGTCACAGTGGCTTTGGTCCCAATGGTATTGGTGCTATATATCAAACCCAGATTAGTACATCGGGTAACCCTTCAAATCCTTCCCTGTTAGTAGATGTTACAAGTATCGGTATTAATGTAGGTACAGATCCAAGAACTACAGCTTTGCCGGCTGATGCCTCTACTCCCAATACCGACGCTGGTGTATTCGCGGAAGTAGGTAAAAGAGGTATTGGCAGTATTGAACTATCCGATGATGGTAGAGATTTGTACATCGTAAATATGTATGAGAAGAAATTACACCGCATTAATATCGGCAACCCGATAAAATCATCTTTTACTGCGGCGGATGTTACAGGCAACTGGGTAATACCTGCACCTGCCATTGC
>JAEUVI010000490.1 GCA_016787105.1 Chitinophagaceae bacterium
CAGGTAGAAAAAGAATGTAGGCGCTTTAGTGCCGTAATAAGAAAAATCCTCGGCAGTTGTTACCCATTGTCTTTCTATCACGTTTTCTTTTCCTGCAGCAGTTTCCAATGAGGGCAATATCTTTTTTACAAGCAATGGATCGTTGTACGTAACCAGTGTTTTCTGATTGAAAGAAGTTTCAGCAGTAGCACCATTTGCCTCAGCAATGTTGGTAACCATTGTTCTAATTTTTTCCAATACCTGTGGCCGCATCTCATTGTCTAAGGTTCTGATTGTTCCGCTCATTACGCTTTCTTCGGGAATGATATTAAACCGCACACCGGCACTTATTTTTCCTACAGAAATAATAACCGGCGCTTTTGTAATATCCGACTGCCGGCTCACCACGGTTTGCAGTCCATTTATTATTTGTGCTGAAATAACAATCGGGTCAATACTGCGCCAGGGCTGCGAGCCATGACTTCCTTTACCATTTACTTTAATAGTGAACTCATCGGCAGAAGCCATGAATGCTCCGGGCTTATATTGAATTTGCCCCACTTCAGTTGCTGATTCTATATGCAGGCCAAACATTACATCTATTTTCGGGTTATCCATTACAGCTTCTTTTACCATCAGCGATGCGCCTCCTTCTTCTCCTGGTGGCGGTCCTTCTTCAGATGGTTGAAAAACAAAAACAATAGTTCCTTTTATATCTTTTTTTATTCCGCTCAGAATTTCTGCCACACTCATAAGAATTGCAATATGCGAATCATGACCACATGCATGCATTACGCCTACTTCCTGGCCATTGTAGTTAGCTTTTTCTTTTGATATAAATGGTAAATCATTTCTTTCCGTGATAGGCAAACCATCCATATCTGCGCGAAGTCCAATGACCGGACCAGGCTTTCCTCCTTTCAAAATTCCGACCACGCCTGTTTTTGCAATTCCTTCTTTTACTTCTATGCCTAATGAACGCAGATGTGATGCTATAATGCCGGCAGTTCTCGTTTCATGATTACCCAATTCCGGATGCTGGTGAAAATCCCTACGCCATGAAATACATTTTGCCTCTATTTTATCAGCAGCCGCATCCGTTTTCAGCTTTAGCGCAGCTTGTTCTTTTTGCGCAGCAACATTTATAAAAACAAATGCAAGAGCGACAACTATAAAAATCCGTGCCATGTAAATATTTTTATGAATTTAAGAAAATGATTATAGCGATTCATTTAATCATGCTTAATCCTGTTTTGATTTTTTATATTTATAGTATTATGCTGCTTCGCCACTTTCATTTTCTGCGGTCAGTTTTCTTGCATAGCCTTACAGCTTTTGGCGGCCCGCAGGCGCATATCGCTATGATGATGAAAACTTTTGTAAGGCAGTATCCATACGTTACAGAAAAGGAATTAATAGAATACACTGCTTTTTGCAACCTGCTTCCAGGCGCGTCTTCTACGCAAACACTCACACTAATTGGTTATAAACGCGGTGGCGTGCCGCTGGCCGTACTCACGTTGATTGTATGGATTTTACCCGCTTGTATACTGATGGGTATATTGTCGTTTTTATTACATTATATAGACAAAAAGGCTTTGAACACTGATATTTTCAAGTTCATTGCGCCAATGGCTGTAGGTTTTCTTTTGTATGCTGCCGTTATGGCTTTTACAATTTCGGTAAAGAATACCGTTACCTGGATTATTATGATCATCAGTGCTATAGGAACATATGCTTTTTTCAAACAGGCATGGATATTTCCCCTGCTGATTGTATTAGGTGGAGTGATAACTAACCTGAGTAAAAAAAGGATTCCGCAGGTAGAAGAAAAACCGCAAAAAATAAAGTGGTGGAATTTCTGGTTGTTTGGTATCATATTTATCATCGCGGGATTGATAAGTGAATCGGCAAGAAAAAATGACTGGCCAGACCGGAAGCCGATTAATCTTTTTGAAAACACTTACCGGATGGGAAGTCTTGTTTTCGGTGGCGGACAAGTATTGATGCCGATGATGTATGAGCAGTTTTGTATCCGATCCGAAGCCGTGAAGGAAAAGAAAAACGATCGAAATGTTATTACAATTGATAAGGAAGATATGTACACCGGGATGGGAATAGTGCGTGCTATGCCCGGCCCTGTATTTTCGATTGCATCATTTGCGGGAGGAATGGCATTGAAAGATGGCGGTACCAGGATGCAATTGTTGGGTTGTATTATTGGATCTATTGGCATTTTTCTACCCAGCGCATTATTGGTTCTTTTCTTTTTTCCAATCTGGCATAATCTAAAAAAATACGCGGCTGTTTATCGTTCGCTGGAAGGTATCAACGCAGTAGTTGTAGGAATTATGATTGCTTCTACATTTTATATCATGAAAGATATTTCGTTGATTGAAGCAAAAACGGTGAGCTTTATAAACATAGGTGTAATAATCGGTACGTTTGTCTTATTGCAGTTTACCCGTATTCCTCCTCCACTTATAGTAATCGGATGTCTGTTGCTGGGATACCTGTTCTAAAATTATTTTTTATAATAATTTCCTTTTTCTATTTCCTCTCTGACTTTTTCCGGAACCAGGTAGCGGATCGATTTTCCTTCTTTTATAGCATTGCGAATTTCTGTGGCGGAAATCTGGAGTAAAGGAGCATCCAATATAACCGGCTGTTTATCTAAGAGCGGTTTTGTTTCGAAACCAGGCCGCTTATAAATGTAAATGGGGTAGTTTTTTACAATTACTTCATAATTTTTCCATTTGGTAAGATTCTGATAGCTATCGCTACCCATTATCACTACAAATTCATGTTCAGGATATTTTTCATTTATATATATAAGTGTATCAATTGTATATGAAGGTTTTGGTAGTTTAAATTCAATATCTGATATTTTTATTCTGCTATCTCCATCAGTCGCCAGTTGCGCAAGATGGATTCTATCGTATTCATTTAATAATGAATTACTTAGCTTGAGCGGATTTTGAGGAGAGACAATTAGCCAGACTTTTTGCAAATCAGTCTCATTTAGAATATGGTTGGCTATTATGAGATGGCCGACATGGATGG
>JAEUVI010000525.1 GCA_016787105.1 Chitinophagaceae bacterium
CTTTGTGGTATTATGATGTTCATTTTAAAAGCAAGGATGGAAAAGAAGAGTTTACATTGAAGCCTGAAGCTTTTGTGAACTACAAAGGCAATGAAGGATTGATGGCCAGCCCGGATGCGAAGCATTACTGGGATCACGACATTTATACATATATCACTTCCCTTCGCAATCCTGAGTTAGGAAAAGATACGGTTTCATTCAAGCCGCATGAAATAGCAATTGGCGATACTGTATTTTACGGTGCGGGTTATATGATTCTTGAAAATGTAAAATCAAGAGATAGCCTGCCACCGGAATTGTTTGCAAAAGGCGATGCTGTGTTTGAAGCCACTGTAAAAGTTTTTTCAAAAAATAATACAAGCTATACTTCAATCCCAAAGCTGGCACTGGTAAAAGGCAATACCCTTTCCATAGCCGATACGGTTACAGCGGAAAACTTGATTCTTCAATTGTCTAGAGTGGAAGGGAAAAAAGTAGAGCTCGGTGTAAAAGAAACAGATTCCATCATGGAATATGTGACCCTTAAAGCATACAAATTCCCCTTTATCAACGTTCTGTGGATTGGGGTAGGTGTCATGGTAATCGGCTTCATTGTCAGCATGGTAAGACGTAACCGGCTTAATAGACAAGAAACACGCTCAGAAGTTTTAGATTTTTCTAAACAGCAGATTGAGTAGTTTAGCTGTCTTGATTTTCAAAACACAAAACCTTTTGTATTTTGTAAACTGATATGCTGAAGCGTGTAATTACATACTGTTATCCTATACTTACATTACTCCTTGTTTTTTTATTTACTGCAGTGTACGCATCGGCGCAAAATACCCCTGTTGCCGATACTTCAAAATTCCCTTCCAATCCGCCACCTGTTTCCGAAAGGGCAAAGAATTGGGGGAAGAATGATACTATCATCGTTTCCGCTATATGGTATGAAGGCGAAATGCTGCCATACAAAGAAATGGAAATGGCCTGGGTGTCTAATTTACCAGAGGACAAACTCGAAAAATATAAAAAGGAATGGACAAGGCTGCGTAACGCGGTTTATGTAACATATCCATATGCCAGAACTGCGGGCTACCTGATGAATGATATGAATTCAAAGATGTCGTCTATGACTTCAAAAAAGCAGCGGAAAGAATATATCAAATCAAGAGAAAAAGAATTAAAACAACAATTCGCAGATCCACTTTCCAATCTCTCCGTATACCAGGGAAAAATATTGATGAAACTCATCAACAGGCAAACAGGTAACAACTGCTACGAAATAATAAAAGAATATAAAGGTGGAGTTACTGCAAGGTTTTATCAGACAGTAGCTTTTTTCTTTGGCAGTAGCCTGAAGCAGGACTATGCAGTACTTACTGACAAAACCGATCGCCAGATAGAAAACATTGTGAAAGAAATAGACGGCATGTGGTATAACAATCCTAACAGGCACAATTAAGTTCTTCCTTTTGTCAAAATATTTTCTCTCCATTCAAATCTTTTCTTTGGCATATTTTCGATAAAATATTTAATGAAATCTCAAGACAGATAAATGGCAAAGCAGGTAGCAGGTAACAGCTTAAAATTAGATGTATTAGCGATAGGCGTACACCCTGACGATGTGGAACTGGGGTGTGCCGGCACATTTATTAACGAAATAAAAGCGGGAAAGAAAGCGGGGATACTTGATCTTACGCAGGGCGAATTAGGAACAAGAGGTACGATTGAGACCCGCTATGAAGAAGCGGCAAAAGCAGCAATGATAATGGGGGCAGCAGTGAGGGAAAACCTGAAGATGCGAGATGGTTTTTTTAAAAATGACGAAGAACATCAACTGAAACTGATACAAGCAATACGAAAGTATCAACCAGAGATAATTCTTGGAAATGTATTGAATGACCGTCATCCGGACCACGGCAGGGCAGGGAACCTGATCAGCAATGCTTGTTTTTTGTCCGGTCTTGCCAAGATTGAGACAAAAGATGAAAACGGTAACCCACAGCTGAAGTGGCGGCCAAAATATTTCCTGCAGTATATGCAGGATTGGTATCATGAACCTGATATTATTATTGATATAAGCGACTCATTTGAGCAGAAAATGAAAGCAATAGAAGCGTATTCTACTCAATTTTATACGGATGATAGCGACAAAGAAGGGCCCCAAACCTATATTTCAACTCCTGATTATCTCGACAGTATTATTGCCAGGGCACGCATGCTTGGCAAGCGTATTGGCGCAAAGTATGCCGAAGGGTTTACTTCAGAGAAGAAAATCGGCATACGCAGCCTGGATGCTCTTGTGCAAAATGAAACTTAAAGAGATAGCTGTAAGCATATTACAAACAAATGTTACCGGAATGTCATTATTTGTATTTGCGTGATAATACCCAGTACTTTGTGAGCGTTTTATGAATAAGTAAGCTATCTTTGCGCCCACATCTTTAAAAATTAATATTCTATACATGTCAACTCCTAAATTTCCGAAGACTCCGGCTTCCTTTCATGGAGAATTAAAGAAAA
>JAEUVI010000526.1 GCA_016787105.1 Chitinophagaceae bacterium
ATGAGTTGGGGACATGCCGTAAGTAAAGATTTAATTAGTTGGAAACATTTGCCGGTCGCTATCGCGGAAGAAGGAAATGTGATGATCTTTTCAGGCAGTTGTGTGGTTGATAAAAATAATAGTTCGGGTTTTGCGAAAAAAGCGGGACAGGTACCCATGGTTGCAATTTATACAGCGCATATAAGTCTCGATCCGAAGAATCCTGACAGTACAATGCAGAATCAGCATATTGCTTACAGTCTTGATAACGGGTTGACATGGACAAAATATAAAAACAATCCAGTACTGGATTTGCACAAAAAAGATTTTCGTGATCCAAAAGTGATGTGGTATGCAAAAGGAAAAAAGTGGGTAATGTCGGTTGTATTGCCACACGAACATATTGTACAGTTTTATTCTTCAACTGATTTAAAACAATGGACACTTTTAAGTGAGTTCGGTCCCGCCGGTGATATAAACGGAATATGGGAATGCCCCGACTTAGTGGAAGTGCCCGTGAGAGGAAAACTGAATCAAACTAAATGGGTATTAATAAACTCCGTAGCAAGTACTACGCAATATTTTGTTGGTGAATTTGACGGTACAAAATTTCACAGCGAAAATGCTCCCGGGCAAATTTTGCGTCCTGATTATGGTCCCGATTATTATGCACCGGTTACCTATAATAATTTACCTGCAGGTCATCCGCCGGTACTAATTGGCTGGGCTACCAATTGGTCTTATGCCGGTTCAACACCTACTTCACCATGGCGAAGTGCAATGTCATTACCAAGAGAATTAAGTGTAGAAAAAAATAATGGTATATGGACTTTAATAAGCAAGCCTGTTGGTTCATTGCAGAAATATCGGGGTACGCCTTTATCGTTTGAAAACATGGTGGTAGCCGGTGAAAAAAGTTTGCCGATACTGAACCAGGTAGTAGAAGTTGAAATGACTATCATGCCCGGCAAGCATGACAGTTGCGGTATAAAACTGGCTGTTGGTAATGACAAATACATAGTGATTGGCTATACAAAAAACACCGATCAATTATACGTTGACAGATCAAATAGCGGAGATACATCTTTCAGTCCGGGCATTCGTTCATGGCTGCGTACAACAGTACCGCTGCAACTAAAAGATGAAAAACTAAAACTGCATATTATTTTAGATAAAAGCATTGTTGAAGTGTATGCCAATGATGGTGAACTGGTGATAACGCAGCAACTCTTCCCTGATGAAACAAGCAACAGTATCTCATTGGTAAGTAAAGCAGGGAATTCTGTTTTTGAAATGGTAAAAATATGGCCGTTGAAATCTGCCTGGAGATGAGGGTTTTGACTTTTTTATGCAGAGCGATAGATAATCTTGTCAGACTTTTTCTTCCAGCTCTTCTTTCAATTCATCAACAATTGAATCGAGATTTTCATACCAATCGAGGTGCGGAGAAAAATGCTGACAACCACCGATTTTTTTATCTACGCATTGTGTAGCGTCCCACTGTTTGCTGCAGGAAGGGCAGCGGCCACCGGTAGAAAAAGTATCCCACTCATGACCACAGGTACAAACCCAGTGCGCCTGGCCATCAGCTTCCCAGTTACATTTCGGGCAACGTATGCGAATGTCATCCATACGGGAAAATTAAGGCATTCGTAAGTAGTAAGCCGATGTGATTTTTACGTTATGTTGATAACTGCAAATGAGATGTGAATAGACGTAGAGAAAAAATACGATAAAGAGAAAACTATAAATCTTTGGCGGGAACTTTTATGATGTTGCCTTTTTTGTCAGAATAAACAAAGTAAGAGTTTTTTGCTTTCGTTTCTTCAATGACTTTTTTAATAGCCTTGTCAAGAGCTACTTGTATTTTATCTGATAAATCTTCGCTTTTTTTGACTTACTCATTTTTAAAAAAAAGCTATTATAAAATATTAAGACATTACGAAGCCAACTAATAGTTTATCAATTTCTGCACCATCTCATCTAATCTCGCTTTCGCCAAAAAATTTTTTTCTAACTCGATATTAAAAGGAACTGGTGTATCGAGGGAAGCGCAGCGCATTACCGGCGCATCGAGTAGTGCAAAACAATGTTCCGAAATCCACGCCGCAATTTCTCCACCTATACCGCCTATCAATGTATCTTCATGCAGTAGTAAAATCCTTCCGGTTCTTTCCACACAGTTACGGATAGCCGCATAATCAAGCGGCAGCAATGTTCTTAAGTCAAGTATATCAATAGAAATTTCAGGATGCTCCGCAGCATAATCTTCTGCCCAATGTACTCCCGCGCCATAGGTAATAATGCCGATTTCATTACCCGAGCGTACATGCCTTGCCTTACCAATTTCTATTTCATAAAATTCTTCCGGAACCGGACCGGTTACACTTCTGTAAAGCGCTTTATGTTCAAAATAAATAACAGGGTTGGGATCGTTAATAGCGGCAATCAATAATCCTTTTGCATCCATGGGCGTGGAAGGATAAACTACTTTAAGCCCCGGTGTATGCACAAACCACGCTTCATTGCTCTGGCTGTGAAAAGGTCCGGCACCTACGCCAGCACCTGTGGGCATACGTATTACAACATCTGCATTTTGTCCCCAGCGATAATAGATTTTCGCGAGGTTATTTATTATCTGGTTAAAACCTACTGTAACAAAATCGGCAAACTGCATTTCCATCAATCCCTTATAACCTTCAAGGCTTAATCCCAATGCAGTACCAACAATAGCGCTTTCGCAAATAGGTGTATTGCGTATTCTTTCTTTTCCAAACTCAGCTAAAAAGCCATCTGTTATTTTAAATGCGCCGCCATACTCTGCAATGTCTTGCCCCATGATAACAAGATTGGAATGCTGTTGCATGCTTTGCTGCAGCCCTTGTTTGATAGCGTCAATGAAACGAATGTCTGGCGACTGTTGTCCGTTGTCGGAATTAGTCTCTGAATTATCAACGACTTCTACCGGAGCGGAAACCAAATCCCCCCTTTGGGGGGTGGGGGGGCAATACAGATCCCCAATTTCTTCTTCCTCATCCGGAACCATTGCCGGAGAATCAAAACCAATCGCCAGTTCTTCTTCTATTTTTTCTTTGAATTCAATTTTTATTTCTTCAACAGCCGCTTGTGTGAGAATGTTATTTGCGATTAAAAAGTTTTCATAATTTTTAATCGGGTCTTTTAGCTCCCATATTTCAAACAATTTTGGCGGAACATATTTTGTACCGCTTGCTTCTTCATGCCCACGCATACGGAAGGTGAGGCATTCTATCAAATACGGTTTGTGATTTTTGATACAATAATCACGTACTCCCTTGATAGTGTCATAAACCGTCAATACATTGTTACCATCAATCTGCACGCCTTCCATTCCATAACCCTTTGCACGATCTACCAGGCTGATACAACGGTATTGCTCAGATGTCGGTGTACTCAATCCATAGCCATTATTCTCTATTACAAAAATGACAGGCAAATCCCAAACCGCGGCCACATTCAATGCTTCATGAAAATCACCTTCGCTGGTTCCGCCTTCGCCGGTAAATTCAAGCGCAACTTTATTTTCTTTTTTTAATTTATATGCAAGCGCTACACCATCCGCTATTGCTAATTGCGGTCCGAGATGAGAAATCATGCCGCAGATATGATGCTCTTTATTTCCAAAATGAAAACTTCTTTCCCTTCCTTTGCTATAGCCATCTTTGCTGCCCTGCCATTGTTTGAATAATTTATGCAGCGGCATATTGCGTGAAGTAAATACACCGAGATTGCGATGCAGCGGCATTATCCATTCATCTTCGTTCAATGCCATTGTAGCACCAACTGCAATTGCTTCCTGGCCGATGCCACTGAACCATTTGCTGATTCTTCCCTGCCTGAGCAGTACCAGCATTTTTTCTTCAATCATGCGTGGCCAAAGCAGGTTGCGGTAAATGGCAATCAGCTGTTCATTTGACAAATCTTTTCTTTCAAATTGCATACAGCGAA
>JAEUVI010000542.1 GCA_016787105.1 Chitinophagaceae bacterium
TTGGTGCCACACGCCTGAAGGAAATAACAAAGGAAGATATTGATGCACGCATTCAGCAATTCAAACAACTGGTGAATTTTGAAATAGAACTGGTATAAATAAAATTTTATTGGAAGAGGCCATGATAGTTTGATAATCACCTGTCATGGCTTTTTTATTTTTTGCAATAAAACTATTCCAGGTTGCGCACATAATTATAGATAGCTTCCTGTGCTGCGAAACCCGTTTCTTCTCCATCATCCAAAATACGTTTGTTTTCCAGTTCATCATTCAGTAGTACTGCTTTTCGCGTATCGTTTAATTGCAATTGAATGATTTCATTTATCTCTTCGCAATTCTTTTTATCATAAATGGGAAAGCAAACTTCTATCCGGCTGTGCAGGTTGCGGTTCATCCAATCGGCGCTACCCATATAGTATTCAGGTTGGCCATCATTGTGAAAAATAAATACCCGGCCGTGCTCGAGATACCGATCTACAATGCGGCGTAAAGTGATATTTTTATTTACTCCCGGTGCGAGGCAGCAAATACTTCTTACAATTAATTCAATTGTGACACCAGCCTCCGCTGCTTCGTACAGCCGTGAAATCATTGCCCGCTCCTGCAGGTTGTTGAGTTTTATAATAATTCGTGCAGGCCGGCCATTGCGTGCATTCCTTATTTCACGGCTTATCAATTCATCAAAACGGCTGATAAGATTGAATTGCGAAACGAGCAGGTGCCTGAAAGGTATTTTTAAATATTCTGCTGGTTGTTTGCGTGACTGTAAATATTCAAAAAGCCATTCCAGTTCGGTACCAAATGCCGGCCGGGCAGTAAACAAAACATGGTCAGTATAAAACTTGCCGGTTGACTCATTGAAATTACCTGTTGCCAGCAGTGAATAACTTTTCCATTGCTTTTGTTCCGCACGGTTTACCAATGCAATTTTGGAATGCACCTTTAAGCCAGGAATACTATTAATGATTTTTATTCCCGCCGCCTTCATTTTTTTAGACCAGCGAAGATTATTGGCTTCATCAAAACGTGCTTTTAATTCCACAAAGACCGTTACCTGCTTGCCGTTCTTCGCAGCGCTGATGAGTGCATTTACAATATGAGAATCAGCGGCAACACGATAGAGTGTTACATAAATTTCTTTTACATACAGGTCAATAGCAGCCTCGTTGAAAAAGCGCAGTATATAATTGTAGGTATGATATGGTAAATGTAAAATTTTATCACTTTCTGCTATCGATTGAAAAATGCTGCAGTCATTCTTAAAACCCGGGTGTTTCAGGGCTGGCCATTTTTCATAAGAAAGTGTATGCCGCGTGGGATTGGGAAGGCTGCCCAGATCTTTCAGATTATGATACCTGCCTCCTGCTATCATTTCTTCGGAACGCAGCCGTAAATATGTTTGTAAAAATTCTTTTATAGCGGAAGGTGTGGCAGGGTCATATAAAAAGCGGGTAGAATTGCCAACATCCCTTTTTTCCAATTGCTTTTCTATCTTTTCCGCAATATCTCCTGTGAATTCATCTTCGAGGTTCATCTCTGCATCACGGGTTAGCTTTATACTATAAGAACCATTTATAGTATAACCGGGAAATACGAACGACAAATTTTCCCGGATAACATCGTCAATAAATACAATGTAATGATCGCTCATAATAGCAGGTAACTCAAGAAACCGCGGTAAAGGCGCAGAGGGATTATTCAGCAATGCAAATCTTCTTTTTCCATCGGGTGATTCAAGGTCAACAACGAGGTACAATGAATTGTTTTCAAGAAAAATTTTTTCCTGGTTTTCCTTTCGTAAAATAACCGGCTGCAGGTATGATAATACAAAGGACAGAAAATAATCCCGCATCACCTCCTTGTGTACTTCATGAATAGGATCGCCATAGTACAGGAGAATCTGTTTTTGTTTCAGCCCGGGCAAAATCCGGTGAGTGAGAATATGCCCGAACTCATTTAATTGTTTCTCCAGTAGTGCTTGTACCTGTTGGACCAGGTCTTCAGGATACTCATCGCGGATTGAAATTTTTTTCGGCCTAATACTGGAGAAAGCAAAAATAGCGGGCATGCGTACCCGGTAAAACTCATCGAGATTAGAAGAAAAGATGGATAAAAATGAAAGCCGGTTGTAAAGCGGAACAGATTCATCACCTGCTTCCATTAATACACGATAATTGAAACTGAGCCAGCTAAGATCACGATTGAGAAAGCGGTATTTGCCTGTGTCCATTTGTGTAAAGCCGTTATCTTCAAAAATAGCCAAACCTGCTCATATTGAATGTTGCGTAACTTTCTGCAGTCGTCATATTCTTAAATCACTTTAAAATTATTTTGACAAATTCATCTAAGCTCAGGCAAGCAAGGGTGAGTTGTCTTCCATCATCATTTTTCCAAAAATGATAAATGCTATTGCTAAATGCTGTAGTTTCATAGAGCATTCAAAAGATCTATAACATGAAAAAGAAATTCATATTTACCGCACTCCTTTTTTCGGCAGTAATTTTTTCTGATAAAAAAGCTTTTTCGCAGGATGGCTGGATTAGCCTTTTTGACGGAAAATCACTTGCCGGCTGGAAAGTCGGTGCGAATGCTTCTTCAATAAAAGCAGATAGCGGAATGATAATCGTAAACGGGCCCGTTGCGCATTTGTTTTATGATGGTGATGTGCAGAACCACGATTTTAAAAATTTTGAATTCAAAGCGGATGTGATGACAAAGCCCGGATCCAATTCCGGTATTTATATTCATACCAGGTACCAGGAATCGAGCTGGCCAAAAATCGGCTATGAAATACAGGTAAATAATTCGCATGGCGACTGGCGTCGTACTGGTAGCCTTTATGGTATTGAGGACGTAAAAGAAACTTATGTAAAAGACGACGAGTGGTACACGGAGTACATCAAGGTAGAGGGTAAGCACATCACGATAAAAATAAACGACAAAACTGTTGTAGACTACACAGAGCCCGATAATGTAGAGCGTCCGGAAGATCCATTTAGAAAATTATCCAGCGGTACATTTGCATTACAGGCCCACGATCCTAAAAGCAAAGTGTATTACAAAAACATCATGGTGAAGCCGCTGTGATGGTATTTTACTTTTTGAATTGAATAATATATTCAGAGTAATACTCGCTCGTATCACCATGCATGTCTTTGAAAAATAGCCTTGCTGTTTTTCCCAGTTTCAAACATGTGTTTTTATTGGCAATATCTTCTTCAGTATTTAATGGCTGCAGCGAAGGATACCAGACTGTGTGCCCCGGTTTGCTGATTAATAATTCAGGCTTGCTCCACTGCTGTGAATTATTTCCTTTGTTCAAGTCAACGTTTTTATTAAAAGAGATGTAGATGTCGCCCCCTTTCCATGAAGGCCCTTCTGCTGTTGCCATCAGCATTACCCAACATTGTAAGTAAGTGTTCCAACTAACGGATGGCCCCCAATGATATTTTGATTGCGGCGATGATGTAGGGCCACCGCCATTTGTAACCGGTATTTGTATTGAACTGATTGGAGCACCGATACCATCATAGGGTGCATTGAAACCGTTTCCATCCCAGCGTTTCGCCTTGCCTGCAGGATTATCGAGATCCGCAATTTTTATCCTCGCAATACTGATACATTGACCACTCCATTCTTTTTCAGCATTGTAATCTGCGTTGTTATAAACTCCGGGATAACCATACTCTCCATAGAAAAGGTAGAGCCATTCGCCGCTTGCAACAGCAGACGGATCGCCAACGCCACCTGCAAATGTTACAGATGTGTTATGCGGTTTTAAAATCATCCTCGGTTGCTTGTCTTCAATGAAAATTCCTTTATTCACCCAACTTCTGCCACCATCAGTTGATTTCATAATTCCAATTCGACATACTGCTGCCGGAGTAGCAGCACCTGTCAAACCCTGCGGCCAATTTTTATCAATATATCCTTCACCTGTCGCGGCATTGTAAGGTAAAGTAGCCGGATAGTTTTCATTGTGATATACTGCGAATAATGTTTTACCGGATTTATCATTCCCATCCTGGTAAATTGTTTCAAACCATACTGCACCATGTAAGCCTGCCGTGCCGGGAGCTGCATTGGTTGGTAATACAGGTTCTGTAAACTCATGCTGCTTACTGGAAAATGCTTCATCGGCATTTTTTCCATTAGCAAATTTTAAATCATGCGCATAGCCCCATAGCGGATCTTCGCCATACTTTCCCGGAAAAATCCGGAATGTATCAGCAATCCATGCCTCTGCCATATTACAGTCTACGAAAGAGTTGAAATGAAACTTTGGAGTTGGTATAAGCGTATATTTTTTCCTGGCAGTAAAACCGGAAAATGATGAAATGGCAATTGCCGCAATACCAACTATCGCCATAATAAACAGTGCTTTTGTTCTAGATTTCATATACGAGAAGCGTTGAATTTTTTCAGGAACAGAAAGATAAGTGATAAATCAAGTCCACAAACCGGTTTTAAAAAATAACTGAAGCCGGTAAGCGGCAACATTTTATTTTTGAAAACGGCACAATAAAAAATTCATTTTCACTTTATTGAAATGATTATGAGCTACAGTATACGAATAATTATTTCATTCTTCATCATTATAGCTTCTGTGGCAACTGCTCACGGGCAGCAGCCAAAGAAAACTGTCAAAAAGGTGGAAACTCACCGCGCCACGCTGGTACTCAACCTGCAACCGGTGGTGGATCGAAAGGCGCACCTTCCTTATGCCGCTTTGCCAAAGTGGGGCAGTCTTAATACTGTAATTCCTGAGGGAGCAGAAATTGTTTCACACGGAGCGGACACGTTTTATTACAAAAACGGCATTTTCTATACAAAAAACCCGAAGGGATATGTAATTACCAATGCGGTA
>JAEUVI010000590.1 GCA_016787105.1 Chitinophagaceae bacterium
ACGCAATCATTAATGCCATTGGTTGCTGAAAATGGTATGGACTGGATGTATGCCAACTGTTCGACTACTGCTCAGCGTGGTGCTTTGGATTGGTGGAAAAAATTCCGTGATGCAACAGCTCCTGTATTTAAAGAATTGTATGAAAGTGTTGCTACTGGTAAAGAGTCACAACGTTCAATTGACAGCAATAGCCAACCCGATTATCGTGAAAAGCTGGAGGCTGAACTAAAAGAATTGCGTGAAAGCGAAATGTGGCAGGCTGGTAAAACAGTTCGTTCACTTCGTCCGGAAAATCAACCGGCAAAAGCAGAGAAGAAAGAAGTAGTAGCGTAAAAAAGGCAACAAGACACTAAGGCATCGAGGCACAAAGTCGCTGATAAATTTCACGAAATACTTTGTGCCTTGTTGCCTCGATGCCTTCTTATTTTAGCCATTTAGAGACTAAAAAGTATAACCGTGATAAGTGAATCTGAAGTAGTAGCATCTTCCATCATCCGTGCAGAGGGTATAACTGCCGCTTCGCTGCGATTGAAAAAAATCGTGACGCTTACACCGCTTCAATTAAATCAGAACCTATCGAAGAAATATCAGTGCAATGTCTTTTTGAAAAGGGAAGATTTGCAAATAGTGCGTTCCTACAAGTTGCGCGGGGCTTATAACATGATGAGCAGTTTGCCTGCAGAACAATTGAAGAATGGTGTGGTATGTGCCAGTGCGGGCAATCATGCGCAGGGCTTTGCATACTCCTGCAAAAAGCTCAATGTAAAGGGCATCGTATTTATGCCCATCATTACCCCCAAACAAAAAGTAAGGCAGACAAAAATGTTTGGAGAAGATTATGTTGAGATAAAACTAATAGGCGACACTTTCGATGACTGTGCTGTTGCTGCCAAGCAATACACAGAAGAAAATAAAATGACTTTCATACCGCCTTTTGATGATACCCGCATCATAGAAGGACAAGCAACTGTTGCTGTTGAAATACTCGAAGACCAATCTGATATTGATTATGTATTTGTAGCTGTTGGTGGCGGTGGGTTGAGTGCGGGAGTTGGTTCATATTTTAAAACATATTCTCCCAAAACAAAAATAATAGGGCTTGAACCGGAAGGTGCTCCCTCAATGTTTGAAGCGTTGAAAGCCGGTCACCCGGTAACGTTAGAAACAATTGACCGTTTTGTGGACGGAGCTGCGGTAAAAAGAGTGGGGGATATAACATTTTCCATTTGTAAAAATGTGTTGGATGATATGCATCTTGTTCCGGAAGGTAAAGCATGCACGACAATACTGAAATTGTATAACGAAGATGCAATAGTAGTTGAACCTGCCGGAGCTTTATCAATTGCTGCACTGGATGATTATAGTGAACAGATTAAAGGAAAAAATGTTGTTTGTATTGTAAGCGGCAGTAATAATGATATTGACCGTATGCAGGAAATAAAAGAGCGCAGCCTTCAGTATGAAGGATTGAAACATTATTTCCTGGTCAATTTTGCCCAACGGCCCGGTGCTTTAAAGGAATTTGTAAACAATGTTCTAGGCCCGGGTGATGATATAACCCGTTTTGAGTATATGCAGAAGAATAATAAAGAAGCGGGGCCTGCATTGGTGGGTGTCGAGTTGCAAAGCAGGGACGACTATAATGTTCTGGTTGAAAAAATGGTAACGTATAAAATTGAGTATACGGAATTGAATAAGAACGATACTTTGTTTGGTTACCTGGTTTAATAAGCTGAGAATAAAGGAAAAATAAATTGATGGAACTTGAAAAAAGGGCAAAGTTCAATAATGAATGAGTAGTAGCGGCCGTGTTGGTTTATTGTGAGTAATTCAGTAATTTCGAAGCCTCCGCTACGCGTTGATTTTTGTAATTTAGAACGTTTGCTTGCCTTTTGATAATTAACGATTTCTGTCGTCATAAATTTTAATTAAGTCAATTTGAATTATGGCAAATTACGGCCTGTACAATCCTTCTTTTGAAAGGGATGCCTGTGGTATCGGTTTTGTTGCTAACATTAAAGGCAACAAGTCGCACCAGGCAATCTCGGACGCACTTACTGTTTTAGAAAACATGGAGCACCGCGGTGCCTGTGGATGTGAAAACAATTCCGGCGATGGTGCTGGTATTATGATTCAAACTCCCCACGAATTTTTCTTTGATGAGTGTATAAAGCTCGGCGTCCATTTGCCTTCATTTGGCAAGTATGGTGTTGGTGTTATCTTCTTTCCCAAAGAAATAAGACTTCGTGAGGAATGCCGCGATATTTTCAACCGCTCTGCTGAAAAGTTAGGATTGGAAATTCTTGCTTATCGCAAAGTTCCTGTGAACCCCGATGGTATCGGTCCGACAGCATTAAGCGTTGAGCCGGAAATAGAGCAGGTATTCATTGCCTGTCCTGATCATATTTCAAACCCGGATGAGTTTGAAAGAAAATTATTTGTGCTGCGCAACTATGCAAGCCATACCATCAATAATACAGTAAGAAAAGATGCAATAGGTTTTTACCTTGCTTCACTTTCATATAAAACTGTTGTTTACAAAGGTCAGTTGATCAGCTCGCAGGTGCGTGGCTATTTCCCTGATTTAAGTAATAAAAGGGTTGTAAGTGCTTTCGGACTGGTGCATTCCCGATTTGCTACCAATACATTCCCTTCCTGGAAACTGGCTCAGCCTTTCCGTTTTATCGCACACAATGGGGAAATAAATACATTACAGGGAAACCTCAACTGGTTGCGTACAAGCGAGCATAGCTTTTCTTCACCATGGTTTACCAATGAAGAAATGGAAATGTTGTTGCCTATTGTTTCAGGCGCACAATCCGATTCAGCTTGCCTTGATAATATGATTGAGTTGCTTGCGATGACGGGTCGTTCTTTACCACATGTAATGATGATGCTGATACCGGAAGCATGGGACGGTAACGAAGCAATGGATCCTTTGAAGAAAGCATTTTACGAATACCATGCATCTATCATGGAGCCCTGGGATGGCCCGGCTTCCATCTCATTTACTGATGGTAAAATTATTGGTGCAACTTTAGACAGAAATGGTCTTCGGCCTTCGCGTTATTGTGTTACAACTGATGATCGTGTAATCATGGCATCAGAAACAGGTGCACTGCCGGTTGATCCAAAAATAATTAAGGAAAAAGGAAGATTGCAACCTGGAAAAATGTTTGTAGTGGATATGGAGCAGGGCCGCATCATCAGTGACGAAGAATTGAAACAAACTATTTGCTCTCAATCTCCTTATAGCGATTGGCTGAATCAATATAAAATACGATTGGAAGAACTGAATGAACCAAGGGTTCAGTTTACTCACCTGCAGCAGGATTCTATTCTCAAGTATCATAAAGCTTTTGGTTATTCTACAGAAGATATCGAAACGATTATAAAGCCAATGGCGATTGATGCTAAGGAGCCGATTGGTTCGATGGGTACAGATATTCCATTGGCAGTGTTGAGCGATCAGCCTCAGCATTTGAGTTCTTATTTTAAACAGTTATTTGCACAGGTTACCAATCCACCGATTGATCCTATCCGCGAGAGATTGGTAATGAGCTTGGCAACATTCGTTGGTAATAATGGAAATCTTCTTGATGAGGATCCAAAACACTGTCATACGCTGGCATTGAAACAGCCGATTCTTGTAAGCAAAGAATTAGAGAAAATAAGAAGTATTGACACTGGAATATTTCAGGCTAAAACATTGCAAACTTATTTCCGTGCAGATGGTAAACCTGATTCATTAAAGAAGGGACTGGATCGTTTGTGCCGCTATGCGGAAGATGCCGCGAATGATGGCTTTGAAGTATTGATACTTTGCGACCGCGCAGTAGATAGTGATCATGCCGCCATACCTTCTTTGCTGGCAGTATCAGCGGTTCATCATCATCTCATCCGTAAAGGTTTGCGTGGGCAGGTGGGCATTGTAATGGAAGTAGGTGATGTGTGGGAGGTGCACCATTTTGCTTGCCTGTTGGCGTTCGGTGCTACAGCTATCAATCCATATCTCGCATTAGCAACGATACGGAATATGAAAGCAAATGGAACGCTGAAAACAGAGCTGGCATGGGAAGATTTGCGTAAAAATTATATCAAAGCCGTTTGTGATGGATTGCTGAAAGTGTTTTCCAAAATGGGAATATCAACACTGCAATCTTATCAGGGAGCACAGATATTTGAAATACTTGGTATTGACCAGGAAGTGGTAGATCGTTATTTCACCGGGGCCGTGAGTCGCATACAGGGCATCGGCTTGAATGAAATAGCAAAAGAAGCATTGTCGAAACATTACTTCGCATTCAGTAAAAAAGATATTCCTGTAGACCGTTTGCCAGCAGGTGGTGTATATCAATGGAAACGTAAAGGAGAGTTCCATTTATTTAATCCACAGACGATTCATTTATTGCAGTATTCGACAAAAATGAATGATTATAATACATTCAAAAAATACTCGAAGCTTGTAAATGATCAGAGTGAGAAAGCGGCAACCTTACGTGGATTATTTAAATTTAAAAAGAACAGGCCTTCCATTTCAATAGATGAAGTAGAGCCTGCAGAAAATATTTACAAACGATTTGCAACAGGAGCAATGAGCTTTGGATCTATTTCATGGGAAGCGCATACTACGCTTGCAATAGCAATGAACCGCCTGGGCGGAAAAAGCAATACCGGAGAAGGAGGAGAAGATGAAAGAAGGTATGATCCATTGCCGAATGGTGATTCGATGCGCAGTGCAATCAAACAAGTGGCCTCTGCACGTTTTGGTGTAACAAGTTTATATCTTACTGAAGCAGATGAGTTACAAATAAAAATGGCGCAAGGTGCCAAGCCAGGCGAAGGCGGACAGTTACCGGGGCATAAAGTGGATGAATGGATAGGTAAAACAAGACATTCTACTCCTGGTGTAGGATTGATTTCACCGCCACCGCACCATGATATATATTCTATTGAAGATTTGGCCCAATTAATATCTGATTTAAAGAATGCCAACCGTGCTGCACGTATCAATGTAAAACTGGTTTCAAAAGCAGGTGTAGGTACTATTGCGGCGGGTGTAGCAAAAGCTAAATCAGATGTGATTCTCATATCAGGACATGATGGTGGTACAGGTGCTTCACCGATAAGTTCTATCAAACATGCTGGTTTGCCATGGGAGCTGGGTTTAGCGGAAACACATCAGACGTTAGTAAGAAATAAACTGAGAAGCCGCGTAGTTGTACAGGCGGACGGGCAAATGAAAACCGGCCGTGATATCGCTGTGGCAGCACTGTTAGGTGCGGAAGAGTGGGGTGTTGCAACTGCGGCATTGGTAGTGGAAGGCTGTATCATGATGCGTAAATGTCATTTGAATACTTGTCCTGTTGGAGTAGCAACGCAGGATCCTGAGCTAAGAAAAAGATTTACCGGCGACCCTGATCATGTTGTAAATCTTTTCAGATTTTTAGTACAGGAGCTTCGCGAGATAATGGCTGATTTAGGGTTCAGAACAATTAATGAAATGATCGGCCAGGTAGATTGCCTGGAGATGCGTGATGATATATCACATTGGAAATACAGCAGGCTGGATCTTTCACCGATATTATATAAAGAACCGGCATCGCAATACACAGGCCTTTATAATATGGAAGAGCAGGATCATGGTCTTTCAGCTGTACTTGATTGGAAATTACTTGAGGCTGCTAAGCCAGCTATAGAAGGTAAGGAAAGGGTTGCTGCTTCTTTTGCAATAAAGAATACTGATAGAACAGCAGGGACTATTCTTTCTAACGAGATAACAAAGAAACATCGTTATGGACTTCCGGACGATACAATTCATTTCAGTTTCACAGGTACGGCGGGACAAAGTTTCGGTGCATTCAATACAAAAGGAATAACACTCGAACTCGAAGGCGATGCAAATGACTATTTCGGAAAAGGATTGAGCGGTGCAAGATTGATTATTTATCCGCCCAGGCAAGCATCATTTATTCCTGAAGAAAATATCCTTATTGGAAACGTAGCTTTCTATGGTGCTACATCAGGTGAGGCATTTATCCGTGGTAAAGCTGGTGAACGTTTTGGCGTACGTAACTCAGGTGCGAATGTAGTAGTAGAAGGTACGGGTGACCATGGATGTGAGTACATGACAGGCGGTCGCGTAGTAATACTGGGCGATACCGGAAGAAATTTTGCCGCAGGTATGAGCGGGGGAATTGCTTATGTCTATGATGTGAAAGGAAAATTTGCATCGAACTGCAATACAGAAATGGTGGATATTGATCCCGTTGAAACGGATGATGCTGTTGAATTGCAGGACATGATTACACGTCATTACGCGTATACAGGTAGTACTGTTGCAAAATTTGTATTGGACGATTTTGAGAATCAATTGAAGAATTTTGTAAAAGTATTTCCGAGAGATTATAAAAAGGTGTTACAGGAGAGCAAGCAAAAAATAACAATTAATAAATAACTGTTTCCTAATAAACAAACCTTAAAAGAGTCATGGGTAAGCCAACCGGTTTTAAAGAGTTTACGAGAGAGTTGCCAGGTAAGAGACCTGTTGAAGAGCGGCTTAAAAACTACAATGAATTTGTAGAAAAATACAGTGAGAATAAGCTGAATGAGCAGTCTGCCAGGTGTATGAACTGTGGTATTCCATTTTGTCATAGCGGATGTCCGCTTGGTAATGTTATACCCGATTTCAATGATGCTGTTTATCGTAAAGAATGGAAAGAAGCATATGATATTCTAACCTCTACCAATAACTTTCCTGAGTTTACCGGCCGTATTTGTCCTGCACCTTGCGAAAGCGCCTGTGTGCTGGGTATTAATCAACCACCGGTTGCAATTGAAGAAATTGAAAAGCACATAATCGAAATCGCATTCGAAAAAGGTTTTGTGAAAGCGAAGAAGCCAAATATGCGAAGTGGAAAAAAAGTAGCTGTTATCGGATCTGGCCCGGCTGGTTTGGCGGCTGCGGCTCAGTTAAATTATGCTGGTCACCTGGTAACAGTATTTGAAAGAGATGACATGCCCGGAGGTTTATTACAGTATGGTATACCCGATTTCAAACTGGAGAAATGGGTGGTGCAGCGCCGTATTAAATTAATGGAAGAAGAGGGGGTGATTTTTAAATGCAATGCGAATGTAGGAGTGAATGTGAGTGTCGACGATCTGCTACGTGAGTATCATGCTGTGGTGCTTGCAGGTGGTTCTACTGTTCCAAGAAACCTGGATATTCCAGGCCGTGATTTAAAAGGTGTTTATTTCGCCATGCAATTCCTGAAGCAGCAGAATAAGCGAAATGATGGCAAAGACCCTTTTGCCAATGCAAATATTGAAAGCAATATTTTTCCAGAAAATATTTTAGCCAAAGCAAAAAATGTAGTGGTAATAGGTGGTGGTGATACAGGTTCGGATTGTGTAGGTACATCAAACAGGCATGGTGCAAAATCGGTAACACAATTTGAACTGTTGCCAAAACCTTCAGAAACCCGTACAGCATTTATGCCCTGGCCTACTTATCCAATGACATT
>JAEUVI010000027.1 GCA_016787105.1 Chitinophagaceae bacterium
TTCACGTCACAAAATAACAACGTAACAACCGGGCGAATTTATCAGACAGTAATTAATAAGGAGCGTGAAGGAGCGTACCTTGGAAAAACCGTGCAGGTAGTACCCCATATTACAGATGAAATAAAAAGAAGAATGCTTGAATTAGGCCAGGATGGTAAATATGACATTGTTATCACCGAATTGGGAGGAACTGTTGGTGATATAGAAAGTTTGCCATTTGTGGAAGCTGTTCGTCAACTGCAGTGGGAGTTACCTGAAGAGGATACGGTTGTGATACACCTGACTCTCATTCCTTATTTAAAAGCAGCTAAAGAATTAAAAACCAAACCTACCCAGCACAGCGTGAAAATGCTAAGCCAGGAAGGCGTTCACCCGGATATTATTGTATGCAGAACAGAAAAGACATTGACTCCTGATTTACGCCGGAAAATCGCTTTGTTTTGTAATGTAAAACAGGAAGCTGTTATTGAAGCTGCAGATGCACCTACTATTTACGAAGTGCCACTGGCAATGATGCGTGAGAAACTGGATATTATCTGCATGAAGAAACTGAACATCACAAATTATAATGAACCGGAACTCGGAAAATGGAAAGAGTTCCTGGATAAACTGAAATATCCAAAAAGTAAAGTAAACATCGGGCTAATCGGAAAATATATAGAACTCCAGGATGCTTATAAATCAATTCTGGAAGCATTCGTACATGCCGGTGCAATAAACGAATGTCACGTGCAGGTAGTGAACGTGCACAGTGAATTTATTGCAGAAGAGAATGTTGCTGAAAAATTATCCGGATTGGATGGTCTGCTGGTTGCACCCGGATTCGGGCTTCGTGGAGTGGAAGGAAAAATAATTGCTGTAAAATATGCAAGGGAAAATAAACTGCCATTCTTTGGAATATGCCTGGGTATGCAGATGTCTGTTATCGAATTTGCAAGAGATGTAATCGGGATAAAAGAAGCGCATTCAACTGAAATGAAGCCTGATACGCCCGATCCTGTTATAGATTTGATGGAAGAGCAAAAAGAAATTACAGCGAAAGGAGGCACCATGCGCCTCGGCTCTTATCCTTGCGAGTTATTGCCCGGCTCTTTGGCACAGAAAATATATGGTGGGGCAACAACGGTTAATGAGCGCCATCGCCATCGTTGGGAATTCAATAACAAATACATAGAACAATTTGAAAAAGCAGGAATGATTGCCAGCGGAAAAAACCCGGCAACAAATCTTGTTGAAATTGTAGAATTGCCAAATCATCCTTTCTTCATTGGGGTACAGTACCATCCGGAGCTGAAAAGCACGGTTGAAAACCCACACCCACTTTTTGTAAGCTTTATTAAAGCCAGCAAGGCTTTTGCCGAAAAAAAAAATGAAACCAGGAATCCTTTATTACAAAGCGAAATGATATAAAATTTTCAAAAAACTACGGGCTACCGTGGTTTTTTGTTTCAGGTAGTAAGGTATTCTTTCTATCCGTCCGACTACTCACTTTACATTATCTTTGCCCTCTTTTAAAATCACCTAAATGAATTTTGATCGTAATACAGTGCTGGGATTTGTGTTGCTGGCACTTTTATTTTTTGGATTTTTCTGGTATTCGCGACAAGGCGAGTTGGCAGCTCTAAAAGAGCGTGCAAGGGTTGATTCTATTACCAGTGCAAATAAGCCGAAACAGGATCCGGCTACGATAAAGATTGATTCAGTGCGTACTGATTCGCAACAAAGAATTTCAAGTGGCGGCAGCACATTTGCCAATGCCGGCAATGGTTCTGAAAATTTGCTTGTAGCAGAAAATGACCTCGTGAAAATTACTTTTACCAATAAGGGAGGTCAGCCTAAGATGGTTGAACTAAAGAAATTTAAACAGCCTGACAGCAGCCTGGTTAAATTGGCTTCTTCTGACTTTGATAAAATTGACTATCCGGTAAATGCAGGAGGAAAAAGTGCCCATATCGCCGATTTGTATTTTGAAAATGGAAATAAAACGCAAAATGCCGATGGCTCCACTACGGTTACTTTTACATTGAGATCAGGCGACAGCTCCCAGTCTGTTACACACCAGTATGTACTCAAGCCAGACAATTACATGATTGATTTCAATCTGCAATTAAATGGATCAGATAAGTTGCTGGAGAAAAATACTTTGAATTTAACCTGGCAAAATAAAGCTGCCAAACTGGAAAAAAGCATTGAATATGAGAAGCAAAATTCACAGATAGGGTATGACTATAACGGCGAGTATGATTATAGCTCACTATTAAAATACACAGACAAACAATTTGATAAAAATCTCAAATGGCTTTCTGTTAAGCAGCAGTTTTTTAACACTACGCTTATTGCCAGAGATGATAAAGGATTTTCGTCTGGCAAAATTGAATGGGCTTTGCCTGCTGATACACAAGTGGTAGTACAAGCCATTGCAAACGTCCATTACCAGGTGTCCCAGGGTAGTACTGCTACTGTTCCGATGTCTATTTATTATGGTCCCAATGACTATAAGATATTGAAGGGATATAAGATGGGAATGGAAAACCTTGTAAACCTGGGTTATGGAATTTTCGCTTTTGTAAAGTATATCAACCGCTGGATAATACTTCCTGTTTTCGATTTTTTTACAAAGTTTTTTAGTAGCTATGGATTGATCATTGCATTGCTTACGATTTTCATTCGGTTACTTACCTCGCCCCTTATGTATCCTGGATATCTTACCAGTGCAAAAATGAAAATATTACGTCCGGAGTTAGCTGAATTGAAAAAGAAATACCCGGATCAGCAGCAATACGCTGTGGAGCAAATGAAATTTATGAGAGAAGCGGGGGTTAATACATTTGCTGGTTGCCTGCCAAGTTTATTACAGATACCGATATTCTTTGCATTATTTAGTTTTTTTAGCTCCAGTGTAGCTTTGAGAGGCAAAAGTTTTTTGTGGGCGGAAGATTTATCATCTTATGATTCAATTCTGAATTTTGGATTCAATATTCCATTTTATGGCTCACATGTGAGTTTGTTTACGATTACTGCTGTTGTAACAAGCTTTCTTATTTCTTTATATAGCATGAACATGACACCGGATCAAAGTAACCCGGTAATGAAATACATGCCTTATATTTTTCCTGTATTTCTTCTTTTTATATTCAATAGACTACCTTCAGCATTGACATGGTATTATACGGTATCAAACGTAATTACACTTTTGCTCCAGGTAGTAATACAGAAGTACATTATCAATCATGATAAGCTGTTGACGCAGATAGAACTTAATCGCAAAAAGCCTAAGACAAAATCCAAATGGCAGGAGCGGCTGGAGCAAATGCAGGAGCAACAAAAGCAGATGAAAGGAGCGCAGCAGAAAAACAAACGTTAAAATTTCCTGTAAGAAATACAAATAAAGGCCGGGATATAATAAGATTTCTCCCGGCTTTTTTATTACGCAACTTATTGACTAATTTGGTACGTCTATTTACCAACTGGAAACAGATAGAAATGAAACAGATTCTCAGCATGTATGGTATTGTAATTTTGCTTTTTACAGCGACTACCTTGTCAGCACAAAAAACAATTACAGAAGCCACAATTTCTTACGATATCGTAGTTAGCAATAACAATCCTAACCCACAGATAGCGGATATGTTGGACGGAGCTACCAGTGTGGTATATCTGAAAGGCTCTTCAAGCCGTTCTGAAATGATAAGTTCCCTCGGCACCCAATCAACAATTATTGATGGTAAAACAAATAATATAACTGTATTAAAGGACTATGGTGAGCAGAAGTATATGATCACCATGACTTCGCAAAACTGGAAGGAGTCTAATAAAAAATACGAAGGTGTAACTTTTAGTTTTGAAGATGACTATAAAACAATTGCAGGCTATAAATGTCAGAAAGCGATCGGAAAGCTGACAGACGGAACTTCCTTTACGGTTTACTTTACAAAGGATCTTGTACCACAGAATAAAGACTTTCAATACCTCAACAGAAATCTTCCGGGCCTTGCACTTCAGTATGAGGCATCATTTGGTAAATTAATGGTTACCTATACTGTTTCAAACATAAACTTCAATCCTGTTCCGGCAGCAAAGTTTGATATACCAAAGTCTGGTTATCGTGTAATGAATTATGAAGAAAGCAGGAAAACGGGTGGCGGCGGTGGCCAATAAAACTATTACCTGTTTAATTGTGGAACTCCGGCAGAAACTTTCAGATTACTGATAAGTACTTTTGATTTTACCGGGAGAATATAAGCACGGTTATTTTTCTGGTAAGTAGTAACAGTATTAAGATTAATGTAAGTATCTTCTTTTTTCAGGTTGATAACATTAGTTCCTCTGTAGTTATAACCTGACTTCAAAGAAAATGAACCGTGGGAGATAGAAACTGTTCTGTCAGAAAGTATATTTTTTGACTTGGATTTCTTAGATGAGCCATCGCCAAGTGTAGCAAACGCACCTACAGTTAAAAAAGAAAACATCAGTATGGTAACTGTTTTTCTTCTCACTGTATGCATTTGTATGGTTTTGTTCCTGGTCATCGATTAATTAAGTCAATACAAAAATAGAAATAAAAAGAATTATTAAATAAGCCGTCCATCAAAAGTTTTACAACTTATTTAACGCTCAAAGATAAAAAATGTTACTAAAAAATCCACTTTTTTATTTTTTAGGCTTAATTTGTACAAACTACTGATACTCATGAAAGAAAACCCATACCGCGAGGACATGGAAGAATTCAGGGAACTCCTGAAACAATATGAAAACCTGAGAGTAGGTAAAAAGCATAGTTTTCTGGACGAAGAGTCATTTGAAAAAATAATTGACTACTACGACGAACTGGAAAACTTCTCCAAAGCATTAGAAGCCTGTGACTTAGCAATTGAGCAATATCCTTATTCATCATCTTTGCTCATAAAAAAGAGCGATATGCTCCTGGCTTCACAGCAGTATAAAAAAGCACTGGAAGTACTGGAAAAAGCTGAGCTTTTAGGGCGTAACGATATCAATCTCTACATTTTAAAGACGGATGCCTATCTGGCATTGGATCAGCAAGAAAAAGCTGTGGCACTCCTGGAAGAGGCTTTGCTTTCATTTGAAGGTGAAGAGCGTATTGACTTGCTTTTTGAACTGGCAGATGTATATGATGATCATGAAGAGTTTGACAAAGTATTTGACTGTCTTAAAATGATAATTGAGGACGAACCAAATAATGAAGAAGCGCTGTATAAAATTTGTTTCTGGACAGACTTTACCGGTAGAAGCGAAGAAAGCATCCGCTTACATAGCAAAGTGATTGATGAGTATCCTTACAATGAGCTGGCTTGGTTTAATC
The DNA here is from genome assembly GCA_016787105.1 of Chitinophagaceae bacterium. Taxonomy (GTDB): domain Bacteria; phylum Bacteroidota; class Bacteroidia; order Chitinophagales; family Chitinophagaceae; genus JAFDYH01. The sequence goes on from JAEUVI010000027.1 coordinate 5,324, forward strand.
TCGGTGCCGCCTACCAGGGATTAAAGCTTTATGAAAAATCAATAGATGCATACCAGTATGCAATAACAATTGATGAAAAGTTTGATTACGCATACAGGAATATTGGCGATGCATACATCCGCCTGCGTAAATACAGAGAGGCAATAGAGGCACTTAACAAAGTGCTTGAATTGTCCAAGCCGGAGGATGTGATATATGAGGCAATAGGTCATTGCTATGACCGCTTAAAGAATTTTGCCCAGGCAAGATTTCATTACCGCAAGGCATCTCACCTAAACCAGGGTGATAGTAAACTTTTATATAAAATAGCCTGTACCTATTATAATGAAGGGCTGTGGGAGAGTGCCGCTAAGCAATTGGAAAATGCGATGAAAATTCATCGCAGGCAGCCAGAATATTGCTTACTGATGGGCGAGTGCAAAATGAACATGGAACTGTTTAAAGATGCAATTCAGTATTTCTCTGATGTAGTAAGTTTGAAACCAAAGAATAAGTCCGGTTGGGAAGCATTGATCAGGTGTTTATATAAGGGAGGGTTTTATGAAGAAGCAATTGATCAGGTCCATGCCGCATTACGGGTTACAGAAGGAAAACCTTTGTTTATTTTTTATCAAAGTATTATTTTATTTGCCTTGGGAAAATCCAAAGAAGCCCTTATTTATCTTGATCGTGCAATGGATAAATCCCCGAAATTGCTTAAAAAATTTGTTGAATTGAACCCGGCTATTCTGCAAAACCAGCAGGTGGTAGACATACTCGCAAAATACAAGCGTAATAAGACCATCTGACACGATGTTTTAAGCAATCTCTGAATGTCATAATTTCTGTAAGTATTCTTTCCTATTTTTGCGCGCCTGCAAAAGGCGGATAACCGTCAATGCGGCATTAGCCCTGTAAAAGAATTTATATGCATTTGAACAGGGTAGAGTTAAGGACTATATAAAACAGCGTATGATGAATTTTAACCTGACCCAGATTCCTGAGCGCAATCAGCGACCACGCCTGAATGGAATAACAATGGTAATGGATAAAGGGCTGAGTATAAATGAGGCCGAAAATTTTTTAAGTGTTTCAAGCCCTCACATTGATATCGTAAAACTTGGCTTCGGAACATCTTTCGTGACGCCTAACCTTGTAAAAAAGCTTGAAGTATACCGCAAATACAATATTCCTGTCTACTTTGGCGGAACGCTTTTTGAAGCCTTTCTGATACGCAACCAGTTTGATGACTATATCAGTGTTTGTAAAGATTATGGCATTTCTTATATGGAGGTAAGTGATGGGTCTATTACAATCCCTCATTCTGAGAAATGTGGGTATATTGAGAAACTGACCAAACACGGGACGGTATTGAGTGAGGTAGGTAGTAAAGATGCAGAACATATTATTCCTCCTTACAAATGGATAGAACTGATGCGGGCTGAATTAAGTGCTGGTTCCACCTATGTGATAGCAGAAGCCCGTGAATCAGGAAACGTGGGTATCTATCGTGGATCTGGTGAAGTACGTGAAGGATTGGTACAGGAAATACTGACACAAATACCCGGAGAAAAAATTATCTGGGAAGCTCCGCAAAAAGAGCAGCAATTATATTTTATTGAGTTGCTTGGCTGTAATGTAAATCTTGGAAATATTGCACCTACAGAAGTGCTGCCGCTTGAAGCAATGAGAATTGGTTTAAGAGGCGATACTTTTCATCTGTATCTTAAAAAGGAAGAAGTATAATGAGATTATTCGGACTTATCGGATACCCTTTGACTCATTCCTTCTCAAAAAAATACTTTACTGAAAAATTTGAGAAGCTGGGTATTGCTGATTGCCGGTATGAAAACTTCCCGATTTCAAATATTCAGGATATAAAATCAATTCTTTCGGCTAACCCGGCTTTAGAAGGATTAAATGTAACGATACCTTACAAAGAATCTGTGATAGGCTACCTGGATGAAATGACAGATGTTGTAAAAGAAATCAGGGCATGCAACTGTATCAGGATATTCAATGGTAAGCTAAAAGGATTTAATACTGATACAATTGGATTTGAAAAAACACTGCTCACAAAGCTGCAACCTTCTCATACGAATGCATTAATACTTGGAACCGGCGGCGCTGCAAAAGCTGTAGAATTTGTTTTGCAGAAATTGAAAATTAAATTCAAGTACGTTTCCCGTAAGCCATCGGTAAATAATTTTTCTTATGAGCAGGTAACCCCGGAAATAATTTCAAAGCACACACTGATTATTAATACTACTCCATTGGGTATGTATCCCAATACTGTACAGGCTCCCCCGATTCCGTATGAGGAATTAACGGTAAATCATTTACTGTATGATCTTGTTTATAACCCGGAAAAAACACTTTTCCTGGAGAAGGCCGAACAAAAAGGCGCAATTATTATGAATGGATATGAAATGCTTTTATTACAGGCAGAAGAAAGCTGGAATATCTGGAATAGTTAGTTAAGCAGATAATTTTTCTTTCACATCTTTGGGTATCACTGCAACTTTTTTATTTGTATAGTCAAAGCAAACCATTCCTGTTTTTGCAACTGCTACAACTATATTTTTCCCGTCATTTAATTTTTCCAGCTTGTAATAAATTTCAAATGTTACTTTGGAAAATTCAGTTGCCTTTACCGAAACAGAGATCGTGTCCCCATAAAAAACCTCATTTTTAAATTCGATACCGACATCGCTCATGATAAGGCCCACTCCACCGCAGTTAATTTCAGAATAATTATACTGGGTTAAAAATTGGACTCTTGCTTCATGAATAAGTGATAAAATAGTGTCATTACCAGCATGACCGCCATAGTTAATATCAGTTATTCGTACAGGGATAGTAGCCGAAAACGAAAAGTCAGCAGGCAGTTCAATTTTGATGCGGGGCATACAATAAGGCGTTTTGATAAAATTAAGTAAACCTAAGTTAGTTCCTGTTATCCTTTATTGAATTGATAAGATCAAGAATATCCATGAAGTTATCAGGAGAAGGATTGAAAGGAGAGCTCGCGATTTTTTCCCGCCATTGTTTTAATTGACTGGTGCATTTTTCATCCTGCACTTCACCACTAACGCAGCAGAACAATGCAGCTAATTTTTTAGAAATACGGATAAACCTGCCATCTGTATCCCGGTACATTACATACCTGTCGGCATCTTCTACAGGTGAGTCGGTTACTGCAGCACGATGTGAATATTGTATTTCCGGTTGTTTGCTGTCATCCTCGTTCGACATATAACTGGCTAATTGTACCGGGGATTTATAAAGTTTACTATATGAAGATCTTTTTGGCAAATCCAGCTTTGCATAGGTTTGCTTGCTTTGTTCAAGGGCATCATCATCCGTTTTTGTAACGGCTGTTTCCTGTTGTTCTGTTACAGGCTCATTTACTGACGGGTTTGTGGTTGCTGTTTCTGTGTTTTGCGGAAGACTTGTACTTGTAGCGGCAGTACTTTGCGTACCTGGAGTTTTACTGAATAAACGGATTGCGCCAAACGCAATTAAACCAATGAGGCATGCAGCAACAGCATAGCGAAGAAAAATAGGATAGGGAGCTCTTTTCTTTATCGGAATTACTGGTGACAGTTCATTATCCAGTTCGTTTTCAATAGCGCTCCATACAGCAGCTGGTGGGCTGGCCTGCCCATTATAAATTTTATCAGGAAATTCAAAACCGTTCAGTGATTCATCTAATGCAGCAGCCACCGATTCCCAACCTTTTGCAGGCGGGGTTACTTCCAGGTTATTAATTCTATTTATCCAATTGCTGCTCATTTCCGGGTACTCATTTCGTTTTTTTGTTCAATAAATTTCTTCACCAAATCCTGCAATATCACTTTTGCCCTTGATAACTGTGACTTACTTGTGCCCTCACTTATACCAAGCATATCACCGATTTCCTTGTGTGTATATCCTTCTACCACATACATGTTAAATACTGTTCTGTAGCCGGGCGATAGTTCGCGTATCAATCCTAATATATCTTTTTCGGCAAGGCTATCGAGAACAGAGAGATACTTTCCTTCAATTGTATTTTCCTCTTTTTCTGTTACAGGCTGCAGGTAGTTTTTGCGCCTGAAATGTTCTATCGAAGTGTTTACAAAAATCCGGCGTATCCAGCCTTCAAAAGAACCTTCGCCCCGAAAAGTTGACAGTTTTTTAAAGATTTTAATAAACCCTTCCTGAAGTATATCTTCTGCCTCATCACTTTTTCCAGCATATCGCAGGCATACAGCATACATTTTTGGAGAAAAACGGCGGTACAGTTCTTCTTGCATACGCCTTTCACCATTAATGCATCCTTTAATTAAGTCGCTTTCAGTTATGTTATGGTTGCTTTGTCCGCTCAATTTCCGTTGTTTATGTAGAGACTTTTTAAAAATGCTATAAGTTTCGTCGTGGCTTTACTTCGGTGACTGTATTTATTTTTTTCCTCCAGGCTCATCTCTGCAAATGTTTTGTCTGCTCCTTCAGGAATGAAAACAGGGTCATATCCAAAACCCTTGCCGCCTTTACGTGCAGGAATGATTTTTCCATTTGCAATACCTTCAAATTGTATTTCCTCGCCATTGATAATTAATGAAATAACTGTCCGGAAACGGGCTTTCCTGTTTTCTTTATTTTCAAGATTTGCCAGCAGTTTATCTATGTTTTTATCAAATGATTTGTCTTCTCCTGCATACCTCGCACTTTTTACACCAGGTTCGCCATTAAGACTTTCCACTTCCAGGCCTGTATCCTCACTAAAACAGTTGGTGCCGGTCATTTGGTATATAGTCCGGCTTTTTTCACTGGCATTTGCTTCCAGGCTGTCATAAGGTTCAGGGATATCAATGTGAATGCCTGCCTCTTTCATCGTTATTATTTCAAATTTATTGCCAGTTACAGACCTGATTTCTTC
>JAEUVI010000057.1 GCA_016787105.1 Chitinophagaceae bacterium
GATAACCCCAAACATCAAAACTGTTAATAGCCTTAACAATTTTTTATCCCGCAAGTTCATTTTCTGTTCGGTAATGATACACTTTCTTCAACAATGAGCATCGCTATATTTCAGCAAATAAATTTTTTCAAAAAAAGAGAAAAATTTATTGTGTATCAAAACAGGACAAAAACTGTATCAAATATGCACAATGCATATGTGAATGGCAATTAAAAATGCTGAGTGGTTTGCATTTTGCAGTGTTTGTTAACCATGCTTAACATAGCTCACCGTTAGTCCTAATTCACTTGTGATAGGGTGTAACCTAATCTACTTTTGATACGTCATACAGACACAATGAAACTTAATTAAAACTTTAAATCATTTAAAAAATAATTGTATGAAAAAGTTGATTATCGCAGCAGCAATGTTTGTTTCGCTTAACACTTTCGCAAATGAAGAAAAAGTAAACTCAAGAGTATTGTATGCATTCCAGAACGAGTTTACTACTGCTACAGAAGTAGAATGGAAAGCAGCTACAGATTATTATATGGCATCATTCAATATGAATGGGCAGCGGGTGTCTGCATATTATAATATGGACGGACACCTGATGGGTATTACAAGAAATATTTCTTCAACACAATTACCCGTCGCATTGCAAAACACCCTGAAGAAAAACTATTCCGGCTCCTGGATCTCTGATTTGTTCGAAGTGGCAAACAATAATGGAACCAGCTATTATGTAACACTTGAAACAGGCAATTCAAAAATTGTTTTACAATCAGCTAATGGTAGCGATTGGAGTACCTATAAAAGAGAAAGAAAAATCTAATGATTTAACCGGTCAACGAGCAGACTGGTTAGTGTGTGGTAAATGACCCGGGACAGCCCGTTATCTCCCGGGTCTATTTTAAATAAAGCTCTTTACACGACAGTTATTTAAAAATTATGTTACAGTAAATTTTGAATTAAATAATTATTATCGGTTGTTCATAATCGTTAATTACTTTAACAATGACTTCCGCTAATCACTATTTACTTGACCTTGTTTAATCCGCATTCTATTTTCACATAAATATTTTAATCAATTACTTAACCTTAAACCTTTTTTTATGAAAAAAATAATCCTGGCATTGTCCATGCTCGCAGTAGTAGGTCTTTCTTCGTCCTATGCCAATGAAGATGTAAAAGTTTCCAAAAGAGTATTATCTGCTTTCCAGAATGATTTCAACTCTGCTGAAAATGCAAAATGGAGTGTAGAGAAGAATTTTTTTAAAGTGAGTTTTACCAATATGGATATGCAGGTAGAAGCGTATTATGATGAAGACGGCGCATTGCTAGGTTCTGTGCGCAGTCTTTCATTCGAACAATTGCCACTTGCTGTTATTCATGAATATAATCGCAGGTTTGAAAGCGACACTTTGAAAAAAGTAGTAGAAATAACCAATGTTGAAGGTACATCTTACCGAATATGGATAGAAAAAGGAAATAAAGTCTATAAACTCAGGGCAAATGCATCCGGTGAAATAGTTGTGTTGGAAAAAACAAAAAAATAACTCAGGGATAAAATACCCGTCAATGTGAAGCCTCTTTTGAAAGGGGCTTTTTTGTTTTAAAACATTTATTTTTGCGCCTCATTCCGCATTGTCTCGTCTTATTGCGATCTGAAGGCGGTTTTACAAACTATTTGTAAAATGAATAAAGGACCGATTTCACAATTTATCCAGCATCATTACCGTCACTTTAATGCTGCAGCATTGGTAGATGCCGCAAAAGGGTATGAATCACATTTACTTGAAGGCGGTAAGATGATGATTACACTTGCCGGGGCTATGAGTACCGGTGAATTAGGAATTTCGCTGGCAGAAATGATCCGCCAGGGAAAAGTAGACATTATCAGTTGTACAGGTGCCAACCTGGAAGAAGATGTAATGAACCTTGTGGCGCATTCGAAGTACAAAAGAATTCCTAATTATCGCGACCTGACGCCGCAGGAAGAATGGGATTTACTGGAAAATCATTACAACCGTGTAACAGATACCTGTATTCCGGAAGAAGAAGCATTTCGCCGGCTACAAAAACACCTGGTAAAACAGTGGAAAGATGCGGAAGCAAAAGGTGAACGTTATTTTCCACACGAGTTTTTATACAAAACGGTATTAAGTGGCGAACTCAAACAGTATTATGAAATAGATCCAAAGGATAGCTGGATAGTAGCTGCTGCTGAAAAAAATATTCCAATTGTAGTACCAGGCTGGGAAGACAGTACTACCGGAAATATTTTTGCAAGCTATGTAGTGAAAGGTGAGTTGAAAGCAAGCACTGTAAAAAGTGGTATTGAATACATGGTTTGGCTTACTGAATGGTATCGCAATAATTCATCAGGCAAAGGCGTAGGCTTTTTTCAAATAGGCGGTGGTATCGCCGGAGATTTTCCTATATGCGTAGTACCAATGATGTACCAGGATCTCGAATGGCATGATGTTCCTTTCTGGAGTTACTTCTGCCAGATAAGTGATTCAACTACATCATACGGATCGTATTCGGGTGCAGTACCCAATGAAAAGATTACCTGGGGCAAATTAGATATCAATACCCCCAAATTCATTGTAGAAAGTGATGCTACAATTGTAGCACCATTGATTTTTGCATGGGTATTGGGCTGGTAAAATAATTTTCAATTATAAAAAATGCAGGCAAAAAAATTGCCTGCATTTTTATTTTGGTACTCAATAAAATTTATCCTGCAAAAACATAAGCACATCCTTTTTCCTGTGCCCGGCCCAACGCCCATACACCGGAAGGCACTACTTGTATACCTGGAAGCAAACCAGCCAACCATTCTTTTTTCAGCGTTTCAGCATCTATATTCTTCATACCCGCCATTGCTGCTGCATAAACAGTTATAGCCGCATTACACACACAAAACATAACACCGTCTGCCTGCAGATCATTAATACCAATTGAAACCGGACCGACACCTGGCGCCGCGAAATCACCCGGCTTTGGTTTCCAGAATGGATTTCTCACCGAGGTCGCTGTGGCTGCATCGGCGGCTTTGAATGAAGGTCCTATCTCGTTTGCTTTAAAAAATTCTCCGAAATTGTATTTGGCCCACAAGCTGTCTTCAAATGCATAAGGGATTGCCGCATGACGCAATACCACGACAACAGCACAATCCCTGGCAGCTGTACCAGTTGCAGCGTTTGTCATCAGGAATACCCTTGGCCATACAAACGGTGCAATTTCATGTGGTCTTGTCGCATCAAAAACTACCTTATGTTTTCCTTTTACTTTGTTAAACCAGGCATCCGGATCTTCAGGGCTCCCGTGCTGAATATTTTCAGCATATGTATTTAAAGGGGCGATAGCAGAAACTCCCAGTGCTGTTGTGCCCGCGGCAATAGAACCCAGAAACCCTCTGCGAGATGTGGAATGGAGATTTTGCTTTTTCATGTTGATTTTATTTAAGGTTATAATAAAAATGGATCTTATAAGGTACGAACAAAAACAAGCGTTTGATACAAATCATGTCTTTCGTGCAAAACTTTCTTATTGCACTGTAATTGCAACCTGATGCTGATATACCTTTGCGCATCATGCAAAACCCACTGTTAAAATCGCCCTCACGTCCGGTAGCTACCTGGTTATTAGTTGGAGTTGGTATGATTATCATCCAGATTTTATTGGGTGGTATTACCCGCCTTACTGGTTCCGGTCTTTCTATTACAGAATGGAATGTAGTAACCGGCACACTACCTCCATTAAGCGAACAAAAATGGATTGCGGAATTTGAAAAATACAAACAAACACCACAGTTCAACCTGCTCAATTTTGACTTTACCCTGCGTGACTTCAAATTCATTTTCTTCTGGGAGTGGTTTCATCGTTTCTGGGCGAGACTAATAGGCATTGTATTCTTTATTCCATTTGTCATATTCATTTTTCAAAAAAGATTTAAGAAAGAAATGATTCAACCTATGATCATTTTGTTTCTGCTCGGTGCATTGCAAGGTGCTGTTGGCTGGATAATGGTTGCAAGC
>JAEUVI010000067.1 GCA_016787105.1 Chitinophagaceae bacterium
ACTTGCAAAAAATGCAGTTCAGCCTTTGGCGAAATGAACCAAAAGACAATTTATCTACACCTGATAACAGGGTTTTCAGTATTTATATTGACAATAATAGAAAATTGTTTTGCGGCACCTTATATGATGGGCTAATGAGTAAGGATATACAAACCGGTCAATACGATTATTACCAGCCATTCACAAAAAAGTATGAAGAAAACAGTTCTAAAAACATTTATGAGATAATTGCCGGAGAAAACAATAGCCTGTGGATGGCTACCTGGGCCGGCCTTTACAATTTTGATAAATCATCACATCATTTTCAGCAATACATTAATCCGGATGATGAACGCACCACGCAACTTTGTTCCATTATTAAATTAAAAACCAAACACTCCATTTTAGCAGGAGGTTATAAAGGTGGCCTTGCCTTATTTAATCTTGATTCAAAAAAATGGGAACTGCCAAATGATAAATCAGGAGTACTGAAAAACAAAACGTTTCGGGTTCGTTACATGCGCGAATTTGACAATGGAGATGTATATATGTCAACAGAAGCGCAGTGCTTTGCTAAATATAATTATCTCTCCGGTGAATTTACTTTTTATCCTTTGCTGCAACGGGTTTCAGGTACTTCCAGGCATTTCTGGTTTGACAATGAATTTTGCTGGATAGCTACCGACGATGGACTAATACAAGCTTCATCAAAAGATTTTTCAATAATTAAAGTATGGACTACTAACGATGGCCTCCCTAATGATGTAATATACGCGGTAGTACCCGATAACCATGGAAGGATATGGATAAGTACCAATAATGGATTGGCTGCTATTTATCCGCAACTCAGTATTTGCAAAAAATTCAACGCAGAAGATGGCTTGCAGGATTTAGAATTTAACACAGCAGCATGTTATAAAACTGTGGATGGCAAAATATGGTTTGGCGGAGTAAATGGATTGAATCTCGTAGATCCAGAGTTGACAACAGCAGAAAGTTATACTGCGGCGCCACTTATTACATCTATACTTACAATGAATGAGCCGTACAACTCAGACTCCTCTGTAACGTATTTACATTCGCTTCAACTTCCTTTCAATAAAAATTTTATCAGCTTCGAGTTTCAATCGCCGGTTTATTCGCAAACCGAAAATGTGATTTATGAATACAAACTCGATGGAGTAGATACAGGCTGGGTACAAAACGGAACCAGGAATTTTGTAAACTATACACAGATTGCGCCTGGCAATTACCGCTTCCGGGTCAGATCTGCCAACAACAATTATGAATGGAGCCCGGAAACTACACTTGTTATCAGTATACAACCACCCTGGTATAAAACATGGTGGTTTATAACATTCCTTATGCTGCTGATAATTTCTGTCTTGTATACTGCGTACCGTTTTCGTATCAACCAGGTACGCAAAATGGAACGGATGCGCCAGCGTATTTCCGCCGACTTGCACGATGATATCGGATCCTCTCTCACCACCATTAATATACTATCCAAACTGGCAATAGATGAAACGCCTGACAGCAACAAGCGAAATATTTATTTACAGAATATCAATGAGCAAACCGCCTCAGTTACTGAATCGCTGCGGGATATTGTATGGAGCATCAATCCCGAAAATGATAAAATAGAAGATATTATTGATAGGATGAAACGGTATGCAGGCCAGCTACTGGAGTCGAGGAATATTTTTTATGACCTGCGGATTGATAAGGAATGGAATGGCCTGTCACTTGATTTACTGGCGCGTCAGAACTTTTACCTGATATTTAAGGAAGCCATTAATAATCTCGTAAAGTATTCATCTGCTACACAGGTTACTATCAGTATTTTTCGCGATCAGCGCTTCCTTTATATGAAGGTTACAGATAATGGCAGCGGCTTTGATATGGCAACAATAAAAAGAGGAAACGGGCTTAACAATATGGAAAAAAGAGCGATCGCTATACACGGCAAGTTTCAGGTAAATACACAACCCGGTCTGGGAACACAAATTGAATTGACAGTGCCGGTAAAGGATGTTTGAAAAACATAAAATTGTGAACTATACTAATCTTTAAAAATTAAAAATATGCGGTTAGTTATTTATGAAGATAAAGACATGCTAAGGGAATCGTTAAAGATGATGCTCTCTGCTATGCCGGATATTGAAATAGCCGGCGACTTCAATAATTGCGAAACCGTAGAACAAGATATTTTGCAACTTAAGCCGGATGTTGTACTTATGGATATAGATATGCCTGTGAAAGACGGAATCTATGGCGTGGAAAAAATCAAAAGCATTAACCCGGAAATAAACGTGATAATGCATACTGTATTTGATGATGACAGTAAGATATTCAGATCTATTGAAGCCGGAGCAGATGGCTACCTGTTGAAAAATACACCTGCAGCAAAACTGCATGAAGCAATTATAGATGTTACGCTGGGAAGTTCGCCCATTTCGCCCGGTGTAGCACGTAAGGTATTAAATGCCTTTCACAATAAACCCAGTAAGCAAAACTTCGATTTAACAAAAAGGGAAAAACAATTGCTGCAATTGTTAGTAGAAGGTTATACATACAAACGTATCAGCAGGGAATGTTTTATATCTATGGATACGGTACGATCTCACCTGAAAAATATTTACACCAAACTACAGGTAAATACCGGAAAGGAAGCCATTGCAAAAGCGCTGAAACACCGTATTGTGACAGACTAAAATCAATATGTAAATGGCAATCTCGCTTCTACATCATCCCATGCCATTAATAAATCAGCACCGGTACCTGCTTTTTCAAATACCATGGTGAAATATTCGAGCCTGTTGTTGGTTTGCTTTACTGGTATATCAAAGCGATAGGCGTCTTTTGTTGAATCGGGTTTTAAACCCCATGTATCAATTTTCTTGTTGAAAACAATTGTCCAGCCCTTTTCCTGCGGTATACAATAAAGAATATAACGGCCTGCTATTATTTTTTTATCCTGTATAGTTACAGGTTTGAAAAATTCTATTTCCGTTGCTTCGTTTGCCCCCAATCGCCACGGTTCTCCATAATTCAACAAACCATGAAACAACTCCCTGCCCTGCAGGTGCGGCCTGCTATAAATAACTCTCGCTATAAGGGGATTGCCGGTTGCATTTGTCATATTCAATTTGGGAAAGTCAACCGGAAAATAACTCATATCCATCGGTGATACATCCAGGTTCACATAAGGGTTTATCCTTGATTCATTCTTTGCAATGCTTGTATCTTTTAACTGCGGCCTTGGCGGTGCATTTTTTTCTTCCTTACTATTATTACAGGAAAAAATTACAATAAAACTCAAAAGGGTTACTGCTATTTTCATTTAGATAAAATTCATTTTACTGATACCGGCATTGAAACCTGCTTCGTGTCCCATGCTATTACCAAATCAAAACCATTGCTCTTTTTATTACAGGTCATGGATAATGTTTCTACCATTTTAGTCGTTGACCGCACAGGCAGTACTATTCGTTGCACATCGTTTTTCTCATTATACCGGAACGCACCCCATGTATCAGTGTCTTTATTAATGATCAGCGTCCAGCTATCCGGGTTAGGTATGGCATACAGTGTATATCTGCCTTTGGCAATCTTTTTTCCATCCACCTTTACATCTTTGTAAAATTCTATTTCTGTTGCTTCGTTAGCACCCAGCCTCCATACTTTTCCGTATTCAACAAGGTCGCCAAATACATTGCGGCCGTTTTTTTGTGGCCTTCCGTATATTACTCTTGCCAGCAATGGCTCTGTTACTTTATCACTTATTTTAAGAACAGGATAATTGGCCGGGTAATAACACATATCCATCGGTGATTTATCCATAGCCGGCAGCTCCACACTATCTTTCTGCGCTATGCAGGTTACAAAAGAGTAAATGGATATTATGAGAGTGAAAATTGCCTTTTTCATAAACAAATCTTTAAGATGGGCAAAAATAGATTTTTAATAGTTTCCACAGCGGCAATTTACTTTGTCGTTTATTTATGACGCCATCATTTCATTTAACCGTTGCTTCGCAAAAGGTTTTATTTCTGCTATCAGCTCCTGGTAACATGCCTGCAGGTAATCGTAATGTTGTTCAAATAATACCGCAGCTGTATCACTTTCAGTAAGATAAGCCGAACGGCGTACCAGCCCGCCAAAGCTGTTTTTCATACCCTGTATAGTACGGTAATTAAACAGCCAGTTCTGGCTTTTCATATAGGGAAACATTCGGGCGAAATTTTCCGGCAACCACTCCTGGTATTTTTCTATTGTTTCATACACCTGTTGTGAAAAAAGGAATAACGAATCTTCGGTAAACTGCGTTACATCTGTAGCTAAAAAATGATCATATACAACATCCGTGAAGGCAGCACTGTAAAGCCTGTATGCAGGCCTGAATATTTCTTTCGCTTTTCGTGTGGCTTCGCTGGTATCGGTAAACGTATCTATTTCCCGGTGAAGTGTTATTCCTTTTTGAATACCACCCGGGTAGTCAAATTTCTTTTTGCCTTTTACAAAATCGCTGATAAGGTTACCGATAGTTATTTCAGGATAACCAAAAGAAAGATATGCATGTGCAAGAAAATTCAAAATTG
>JAEUVI010000087.1 GCA_016787105.1 Chitinophagaceae bacterium
GATGTATTAGGAATTATAGAAGAAATACTTGCTCCAATCAACTTTAGAAAAAAGGGGAATTCTTGGATAAAGATGAGAAGTGAACTTTCTAATGTTGTTAATTTACAGAAATCAAAATTTGGAGATAGGTTTTATGTAAACTACGGCTATATTATTAATTCTCTTCCCATCGAAGATAGTCTAATGCATATTTTTAATGGCTTAGGATCTTTAAATGAGCAAGAAAATTTTCGAATACAAGAAGTTTTAAATCTTGAAAATGATATTCCTGATGCTGAACGAAAAAATGAATTTACGATTATCTTTAAAAGCATTGTATTGAAGAGTTTTGATGGTATCGAGACCGAAGCAGATTTGGTTCAAGAATTGAGAAAAAGACCTCATTTTAATGATATAACACTTTCTTCCTCTCCGAGTGTCCTCAACAAGTAAGGTTCTCTTCTTCCTCTCCGAGTATCCTCAACAAGTAAGTTTCTTAGCCGAGTCTCACGGATGGCGCTGTGAGTTGGACGTGGACTCGGCGCTGATATACGGTAAGTCTTCGAACTGATACGGTTATCTATTAACAAATAAGCAAACAAAGAAGTGTTGCTTGCTTATTTGTTTTGTAGCGACGGGGTCTTCAACAAATCTTCAAAAAAGGAAACTGTCTGCGGGGGTTTACCCAGCTATCCTTAGTCTTCTGTTTTTTCAAATAATCAAACTCTTTTATCCAACAGGCAGCGGTGCATTTTATAACATTTGCTACCGTGGAATGGGTGTATGTATTTTGCCAGCCTGTAGGGCGGGCTGATGCTTAGTTGAAGACTAAGGAGAATGGGGGTCCTACAGTTCCTGTTACTGTTGTTCTACTTGCTACATAGCCTACCACAACACTCAGCAACGACATGCTGCTTTCAGCAAGACCCGCAACGGCTAAAAAATCCTATCTTTAAGAGAAAGCCGCCATCATGAACAAATTATTTAAGGCGCAACGGATTTCCCGGGCCTGGTACCTAATGGAAAATTTGTTCTTTGCCTTCTTCTTTTTTTCTATTGTTTATATATCCATAGAAAGTTTTTTTAACGGTACCTGGAAAAGCCTGCAGGGTGCGGGATTTTTACAGGACATTTCTGACCCCATCAATAAAAAAATTTATTATAAGGCTGTACTTGCCTTGCTATCTATTCTAACCACCTTCTTCCTGCTGGTTGAAATTGTACGCCTGTTTGTTCGCTACAATCCCTTTCAAAATTGGAACGAAAAATATGCTGCATTAAAAGAAGATCTATATGGAAAAACACCGTGGCGGAAAATCGTGATGATTGCCAATCGTATTACCCATGCAAGGTTTATTACCATGTTTTTGAAGTATTACAAAACAAATTTCCTTGCTAAAGTTTTCAACGATTACATTTCAAAGCTGTTTATCATTTTTGTTTATATAGAAATGATGCCCTTATTTCATCGCTTTGCGTTGTTTAAAGTACCGGGTACCTGGTGGGGTTGGTTATATGCCTATCTTATGTGGGAGCTTACTTATTGGATCTGGCATTATCTAGGGCACCGGGTAAGGCTGTTTTGGTGCCTGCATGCACCGCACCACGCACCCGCCACCATGAATCTTACCGTAGCCTGGGTACATTTTTTTGCTGAAGGCTATTACACCGCCGCCGTTCAGGTTCCTTTATTAATGTTGTTAGGAGTAAGCCCTGAAATGGTAGCCATTATACTGGTGATAGACGGTACCTGGGGTACCTTCATTCATTGCGGCGAAGATGCATTTAAAAACGGACGCTTTGGATGGATGGAAAAACTATTCATAACACCTTCGCACCACCGGGTACACCATGCACGCAACCCGCTTTATTTAGATACCAATTTTTGTGTGTTGTTGCCTTTTTGGGACTGGTTGTTTGGCACTCTTCAAAATGAAAAAAAAGAAGTGAAAATTGAATACGGCATTACCCGCAATGTAAATACTGCCAGCTTTATAGATATGTATTTTGGCGAATGCATTTGCCTGGTACGGGATTTAAAGAATACACCTGGTTGGCGTGACAAACTAAAGCTTTTGTTTAATCCCCCGGGATGGGAACCAGGCAGCAATGAACATACAGCCAAAGTAGTACGAAGTAAATTTTTGAAAGGCCGGGAGCATCTTGCTAAAACCAGCCGCAGCTATCTTTTCGAAAAAAATAAATTTGTTATTCAGAAGCCTGTGGAAGTGAGAGTCCCTAAGAAATAATGAATACGGTTTTTTAAAAGCCGGCAGTTTCGGAATAGCAATTAGAACTTTGCCTTAAGCCAGCGCCCAGCTATCCTTAGTCTTTTGTTTTTTCAAGTAATCAAACTCTTTTATTCAACAGGTAGCGGTGCATTTTATAATATTTGCTACCGTGGAATGGATAGATATATATTGACAGCCCGCTGGGCGGGCTGATGCTTAGTCGGAGACATAAGCATAGCATCTTATAATTTATATATTTGTTAATGATGGGAAGATGCTGAAGACTACGGAGAACGGAGCATTCAGATGAGCCTTGCAATTTAATGCAGCAAAGTGTTGGCTCACAACCTGGCACTGATTTAAATAGAAATCAATTGGATTTTATGATGCAGACAATTGAAAAAATACAAAATGGAAGTTTACAATCAAAAAGACAATTTTATGATTTCTAATAAATATTTACAATTGAATATGGTTTTTTTGGTTGTTATTTGTTTATGGTCATGTGAACCATCAAAAAAAATAAGTTCTTTGATTTATAATGCAACAAATAAGGATACCACTCAGTTGTTACTACAGCTAGATTTTCAAAAGAATTTTGACAAAGACACCGTTTCTCTAAGCATAGAAAACAATGTTGTTTATAGTAAAATTATACTTAGTTCTGTTGATATAGTAGATTTTACATTGTTTAGAATTTACGTTATAAAAGAAGAAAGCGGCAATACACTCGCCATTTATAATGGGAAAAGAAATGACAATGGAATGGATTTTTATGGTAAAAGTAAGATAAGCAGTATCAAAAAAAATGTTAGACTTTCTTGTAAAATAAATGATTGCGAATCAATTAAATACTTAGATATTAGTAGTGGTAAATTTGTCGGAATTAGTAAGTTTAAGAAAGACTCCATAGTGATTATTCAACGCGAAAAATCATTTCAATACGATTGACAACCTGCAAGTAACCTAGTTGTCCTTAGTCTTCTGTCTTTTCAAATAATGGAACCAATATTAAATATAAAAATTATAGGATGCTGTGGTTAGTCTGCGACTAACCATTGGCTTTGAAAAAGCCATCAAACTTTCTACATTAGTGAAAAAAGAATGAGTGAAGGCGGCTATAAAATAAGAAATCAGGCAGCAGCGCATTTTATAACGTTCGCAGTTGTCGAATGGATAGATGTATTTACAAGAAAGGATTACCGTGATATTGTATTGGAAAGCATAAAGTATTGCCAGGCTAAGAAAGGCCTGATATTGCATGCATGGTGTATTATGAGTAATCACCTGCATCTGGTAGTAGCAGCAAAGGAGAATTATCTGAGCGATGTACTGAGAGATTTCAAGAAATTTACCAGTAAGCAAATAATGAATGCTATTGAAGAAAATAAGCACGAGAGTAGAA
>JAEUVI010000098.1 GCA_016787105.1 Chitinophagaceae bacterium
CAAGAAAGACGGGAAATCTTTTTGAATGTGATTCGCTCGAGGTTATCAATTTTATGAATAACCCTGATTCACTGAAGCAATTCGATCTTGATACGAATACTGTGATGACAACAGTTATCCCTGATACGTACACTTATTTCTGGAATACAACGCCGAGAAAAATATTTCAAAAGCTACACGAATATTCTGAAAAATTCTGGACTGAAGACAGGAAGCAAAAAGCGCTAAGCCATGGCCTCACCCCTGCCCAGGCATACACCCTCGCATCTATTGTAGAAGAAGAAACAAATGCCAAAGCAGATAAAGGCAATATCGCAAGCGTATACCTCAACCGCATTTCAAAAGGAATGCCATTACAAGCTGACCCTACGGTCAAATTTGCTTTGAAAGACTTTGGCTTGAAAAGAATTTACTTCAAACACCTTGACGTCGTTTCACCATACAATACTTACCGTAATAAAGGCCTGCCACCAGGCCCTGTATGCACACCATCACAGGAAACAATTGAAGAAGTATTGAACTCGCCAAAAACTGAATACATTTATTTCGTGGCAAAAAGCGATCTTGCCGGAGGCTCAGTATTCGCCGTGAATTATGAGGAACATATGAAAAACGCGAAGCAGTACCAGGCCGTCTTAAATAAACTTGACTCTGCCAAAAAAGCAAAGCAGGCAACACCATGATAAAAATTCTGGCCATCGCAAAACGATTTGTTGTTGCCTCCCCACCGGTTGCGTTCACTATCCGGTGGAGCAAAAAATTTCACCCTCCGGGTTTCCAGGGTATACCGTTGTATGATGTTGTAAAATTTTTCTTTCAGCAGGTACAGAAAATAGGAATGGTAGAAAGGGCTTCGGCGATTTCTTTCAATATTGTAATGGCCATACCGCCAGCTATTATATTCTTGTTTACATTAATTCCGTTTTTACCAATATCCAAACAGTTTATTGCCGAGATGTATGGATTGATCCGCGAAGTAATACCGGGACAAAAACAAAACTCTTCGCTCATCAAATTCCTGAATGATTTTCTGACCCGGCCGAGAAATGATTTACTCTCATTGGGTTTTATACTGGCATTATTCTATTCATCAAATGCCATGATGGGCATTATGCGCTCCTTCGATAAAAATTATATCGGTTTCCGGAAAAGAAAAGGGCTGAGCCAGCGCGGTGTTGCTTTAAAGCTCACCCTCATTCTCTTTTTACTGGTATTTCTCTCCATTATCGCATTGGTAGCGCAGGGAGCTGTACTTAATTTTTTGGGGGTAAAAAACGTTACGGTCAAATCATTTATCCATAACGTAAGATGGGTAGTTATTGTCCTGCTTTTCTTTTATATCATATCCTTTATCTACCGGCATGCTCCGTCAGTTGATAAAAAATGGCGGCTGGTAAATCCCGGTTCTATTCTCGCCACTATACTGATGTTGTTATTTACTTTCCTTTTCTCCTATTGGGTAAATAACTTTGGCAATTACAATAAGCTCTACGGATCCATCGGAACCATTATGGTTTTAATGTTATTAATTTATTTTAATTCATTGGTACTATTAATTGGTTTTGAATTAAATGTCAGCATTTCCTCATTAAGAAGATTAGGTGAAGAAGAGAAAATCAACAAACAAAAGGCTTGATTTTCTTCCGGGTTAAAAAAAAGAGAAAAGGCTATTTTACAGGTCAGCCTGGCTTCATATCTCTTTCTTTTTTGCGAAATTTAAGGTAACTAAAAGCAGGTGCTATGAAAAAATCAATCCCGATATGTGTTGCCTTTGCTGCCATAGCTATTCTTGCATTCAGTCCTGTAAGAACAAATCTTTCTATAGGCTCATCTATCCCCAATCCTGAATTGAAGATGAAAGACGTGAGTGGAAAAGAAGTTTCATTCAAAAATAGCAAACGGGAAAACGGGTTACTTGTCATGTTTAGTTGCAATACCTGCCCGGTCGTTATCAAAAACCAGGATCGCACCCATGACATATGTAAAGTTGCATTGGATAAAAATGTTGGGGTTATTTTACTCAACTCCAACGAAGCCAGCCGCGATGATGGTGAATCGCTCAGTGACATGCAGGCTTATGCCAAACAACAAGGGTATAAATGGAATTATGCGGTAGATAAAAATTCCGTAATGGCCGATGCATTTGGCGCTATGCGTACGCCGGAATGTTTTCTTTTTGATAAAAACCTGAAGCTTGTGTACCACGGAGCCATTGATGATAACCCAGGCAACCAAAGCGCCGTTGGCCGCAGGCACCTTGAAGAAGCGATAAATGAAATGCTTACCGGAAAAACAGTGACAATTAATACCACCCGTTCTGTGGGCTGTGGAATTAAACGGTTAATTTATGATAAACTGCCCGAATAAAATTCCTTGAAACAAAAGCATAGTCCTGACTGACCCGGTTGTACGAATTATTCCATTTTTTTTATGAATGCATATGGAAAAAGCCCATGCCTGCATCCCAGCAAATAGTTACGACTCCCTAAACCATTTTTTCAACTTAAAACCAGGCTTATGATCTCCCGCAAACTTATCAACAGGCTTATCATCCTTTTATTTTTTGTGCTGGTCGGCTATGGTCTTGCTACCAGCATTGCTTCAGGAAGTGTATTGGGAACTATACTCGCACTGGTGAGCCTTGGTGCTGGCATCCGCTTCCTGTACCTGCTCGCATTGCAACAGCAGCAACCAGAATCAGAAGAAACTTACCAGGAAAATTAATCGGCGATTAATTTTATTATCTCCTGTTCCAGTTTCTCTTCCGGTATTGCTTCTTCAAAAAATTTTCTGTACCCTTTTTTATTATTTACCAATAAAGTGGAAGGCAGGGCGCCTGACCAGGAGCTGTCTATTTTCGGACAGAAATAATCCGCGTTGGTTTCATTGAGCCAAACCACTTCGGACGCGAATTTTCTTTTCTGAATAGTAGCCACAATTGCTTTGGGATAATCTTCTTTCATATCCAGGCTTACCAACAGTAGCCTCACCCCTTTGTCTTTATACTTTGCAGCCAGCGCTTCGAAGTAAGGAATTTCGCCGAGACAGGGTTTGCACCAGGTAGCCCAAAAACCTACTATTACCGGCGAGTCGGATTTTTGGATCCATTCTTCAAGCACTGTTATTTTCCAGGCAGGTATTGTCTGTGCATTTACATTACCTGCCAATAGCAAAACAAATATTATCGCTATGATATTTTTTAAACGCATCTAATATATTTTCACTGTTGCTTTGCCAGCGAGTCTCTCCGACATTTTTTTCACCAAATTTAAACGACCGGGAAGGGCTCGCCGATCGAAGTTAGTCATACATTTCTTTTCATTTTATCTAGGCCCGGGGGTCTT
>JAEUVI010000122.1 GCA_016787105.1 Chitinophagaceae bacterium
TTGGACGAAAAACGTTCATCACTTAACCAGTTCCGCAATGACTTCCAGCATCCACAACGCAGCCAGTTTGAAGCAGAGAAAAAAGTAGCTGTAGCTGATACATCTATCCAGAACCTACAGCGCACTGTGCAGCAAATAGAGGAAGAAAGTGGCCGTCGCGCTTCGCAGATACAGCAGGCTGAACAGGATAAACAGTTGCTGGAAAAAGAATTGCTGATAAAAGAAGTGGACCTGCAACAGTTGCAGCAGCACCAGGATTATACGAAGGAGCAGATATTACAGACGCAGGGCGTATTGGATGGTTTGCGTGGCAATCTCGCTGATGAAAACAGGAAGCTTGATTCAAAAAAGAATGAGCATGACCTGTTGAAGAGTTTGATAGACTCAATGGAAGGCTATCCTGAGAGTGTAAAATTCCTGCACAAGAATACAGGATGGAACCATGAGTCACCGATTTTGTCTGATATATTGTATGTAAAAGAGGAATACCGCACCGCGTTAGAAAATGTGTTGGAGCCTTACCTGAGTTATTATGTTGTGAACAACCTCAGCGATGCATTGCAGGCGGTTCATTTATTGGATGACAATAAGAAAGGAAAGGCGAACTTCTTCATGCTTGATAAGGTACGGGAGCATGCGGTAGATAACAACGGTCATGTATTAAGTGGTGGCATTCCTGCATTAAGCGTAATAGAAGTAGAGGATAAGTACCGGAAACTGGCTGAACACTTATTGGGAAATGTATATATCGCGGATAGCGAAGAAGCATTGCAGAACAGTAACGGCTTTACCATTATTGAAAAAAATGGTAAGTATGTAAAAAACAAATATGCGCTTACTGGCGGTAGTGTTGGCATATTTGAAGGAAAGAAAATAGGCCGTGTAAAGAACCTGGAAAAACTGCAGGAAGAAATAGCGGCGCAGGAATTGGTAGTTGAAGGATTGAAAGCGGAAATACAGGCGAGACATAATGAAGTAATTGCTTTTAATGAAGATCTGCGTGAAAATGCAATACGCCAGACAGAGCAGGAGATACAGCAGCTGAACAACCAGGTATTTGGCTTGCACAATAAGCTGGAAAGCCTGCATGCACAACAACAGCAAAGCGAAAGCCGTGTGCAGGATTTGAACCACCAGTTGCAGCAAACACATGAATCTTCCGATGCTGTAAGAAGTGAGTTATCACAATTGCTGGAAGAGTTGCAGTTACAATCAAACAGGCTAAGTGAAGCGGAAGAAGCTTTTAAGGCGGATGAGGGTAATTACAATGAATCGAATACACAGTATAACGAGTTTAACCTGAATGTAACAAGGCAGCAGAGCAAAATAAATGCACTAAAGCAGGAACTGGATTTCAAAACAAACCAGTTGAGCGATTTGCAGGTGCAGGTTGAAAGCAATACAACCATGCTTTCTGATACGGTTACCAGCATTGCCCAATCGGAGCAGATTGTAAAAGAAGCAGAAGAAGCGTTGTATACTTTGCTGAAAAATAAAGAAGAGGATGAACTGCGATTGAATGAAACGGACCAGGCTTACTATAACCTGCGCAATCATTTAAGTGAAAAAGAAAGTGAACTGCGTCACAAGGTGAAAGAAAAGGAAATGATAGAGCATTTGCTTGGCGAAATAAAAGACAAGCTGAATGAATTAAAACTCCAGTTGGCAGGTACTAAAGAAAGATTGAATGTAGAATTCAGGATTCAACTGGAAGATATATTGGACGAACCACGTACTACAGAATTGACTACGGAAGAACTGCAAGAAAAAGCAGACAGGATGAAGAAGCGTTTGGAAAATCTCGGAGAAGTAAACCCGACTGCAATTGAAGCGTTTACTGAAATGAAAAAACGCTACGATTTTATCCTGGAGCAAAAGAATGACTTGACAACTGCAAAAGATAGCTTGTTGCAAACAATATTGGAAGTGGAAGCGACAGCGAACCAGAAATTTCTTGAAACTTTTAATATGGTTCGTGACAATTTCCATCGTGTATTCAAAAGCCTGTTTACTGAAGATGACCAATGCGATCTTGTATTGGACAATCCGGATAATCTCGCTGAAAGCGGTATTGAAGTTATTGCGAAACCAAAAGGTAAACGTCCAACTTCATTGACACAATTGAGTGGGGGAGAAAGAACTTTAACGGCAACAGCACTGTTGTTTGCGATATACCTTATCAAGCCGGCACCATTCTGTATACTGGATGAGGTGGATGCGCCACTGGATGACGCGAATGTGAGCAAGTTTACCAACATGATCCGTGAGTTCAGTGAGAACTCCCAGTTTATTATCGTGACGCACAATAAGACAACGATGAGTACAGTTGATGTAATATATGGTGTAACGATGCAGGAGCCGGGTGTAAGTAAATTAGTGAGTGTGGATTTCAGGAGTTTGAACCAGAATTAGAGTGGAGAGTAGATAGTGTATAGTCGGGAGTTGGGTCGTTTTAAATAATTTGTAAGTCCTGTTTCAGCGGGACTTTTTATTTTTACATTATGGATGATAAGCCCAAAAAGAAATATCGCTTGGATCGTGACGCCTTCAAAATGTCTACGGTTGAAGAAGCTGCCAATCATTATGGTTTCTGGAAAAACAAATCAATGAAAGAAAGATTGGATGCAGCTTTTTATCTTATACAACAGGCATATGGGATCAATAATAAGACACTTTTAGATAAAGCTGTATTTTCCAAAAGAAAGCATCATGCCTGATTACTTCAACGATGATTTCAGAGATTTTATTAAATCCTTTAATAACGCCGAGGTCGAGTATGTTCTTGTGGGAGGAATGGCTGTAATTCTTCATGGCTATGTTAGAACAACTGGCGATATGGATATATGGGTAAAAAAGACAGAGCAGAACTATAAAAGGATTGTTATAGCTTTTAAAGATTTTGGAATGTCTGTTTTTGATATGACTTTACAAAATTTTCTTAGCGATAGGTTTGATGTTTGGAGCTTTGGCAGGAAACCGGTCTTAATTGAACTTATGACAAGCCTAAAGGGAGTGGATTTTGACGAGGCATACGCCAAAGCAGTTTATTATACCGACGAAAATATTCCGATTCGTTTTTTGCATTTAAGCAGTTTATTGGATGCAAAAAGGGCTTCTGGCAGGTATAAGGATCTGGACGATATTGATCAACTATCAAAAGGATAATGATCTATGCGCACAATACTTCTTCTCTTCGCTTCCAACATCTTCATGACATTCGCCTGGTATTATCACCTGCAGCAAAAAGGCTGGCCCTTGTGGAAGGCGATTGTGATAAGCTGGCTGATAGCATTGATAGAGTATTGCCTCGCTGTACCTGCCAACAGGCTTGGCTATGCCGGTGGTTTCAGTGGGTTTCAGCTCAAGTTGATACAGGAAGTGATTACACTGATTGTATTTAGTGTATTTGCAGTAGTGGTAATGAAGGAACCTTTCCAGACAAAATACCTGATCAG
>JAEUVI010000562.1 GCA_016787105.1 Chitinophagaceae bacterium
TAGTTATTATTCCTTTCCATCCTTCGGCAAAATCACGGTCGCATATAACTGATAATTATTTTGGTGCTATTCCGGCAGATCGTCTGCAGGTAAAAGACAGTGTCCTTTATTTCACCTGCGATGGAAAATATCGCAGTAAGATTGGGTTGTCTCCACTGATAGCAAAACCCATTGCTGCAAGTTTTGATTTTGAAAAAAATATACTGACTGTTGTTATTCCGCAGGTGGATAAAAATGCCTCTTATGTCAACTCCAAATGGGAAATTCAGCAAGAGCCTTATAAAGGCGATGTTATCAACTCGTACAACGATGGGCCGTTGGCAGATGGTTCGCAGATGGGGCCATTTTATGAAATAGAATCTTCTTCGCCGGCATTGCAACTCAAAAAAGGAGAAACAGGAAGTTATAAACAAACCACCTGTCACTTTGAAGGCGATTATAATTCGTTGAAACAACTCGCACAGCAATTGCTTGGCGTAAACCTTGATGAAATAAAAAGGTAATTTTTTAATTAACAGCTATGCATTTATATAAAACAGCCGAAGGTATTGTTCTTAAATACAATGGTAAATCATATTTGCTCAGCGGTAATTGGGATGCAGTGGTTAATCAGCAAAACCTGCATGAGTTTTTAAAAACTGCAGCTACTTCTTCGCACGAAATAAAGGCAGAGCAGGCCGACAGTTTTATCAGCGAATATTTATTGCCGCCAATCGGTACACAGGAAGTGTGGGCAGCCGGTGTAACTTACCTGCGCAGCCGCGATGCGAGAA
This sequence comes from Chitinophagaceae bacterium, assembly GCA_016787105.1. Taxonomy (GTDB): domain Bacteria; phylum Bacteroidota; class Bacteroidia; order Chitinophagales; family Chitinophagaceae; genus JAFDYH01. The sequence continues at coordinate 774 of JAEUVI010000562.1, forward strand.
TGGAAGAATCAAAAGAATCGGGTGGTGCTGACTGTTACCAGAAAGTGTACGAAGCAGAAAGACCGGAATTATTTTTTAAATCTTTACCACATCGGGTAGTCGGTCATGGCGGTCATGTAAATATCAGGAAAGATTCCAAATGGGATGTGCCGGAACCGGAACTGACATTATATATTAACTCATCCGGCAGTATACAGGCATACACGATAGGAAACGATATGAGTTCACGAAGTATAGAGGGAGAAAACCCTTTGTATTTGCCGCAGGCGAAAATGTATGAGAAAAGCGCGGCGATAGGCCCTTGCTTATATGTTCCGGCCAGCCCTGTTTCATCGGATACAATGATAAGGATGAAAATCTATCGCGGCGACAACTTGATGTATGAAGGAGAAACGCCGATAAGCCGGATGAAACGTTCATTGCCGGAATTGGCAGGTTACCTTTTTCGTGGATTTGATTTTGAATACGGCTGTTTCCTGATGACAGGTACTTGTTTGGTGCCGCCAAATGAGTTTACTTTGAAAAAAGATGATGTGGTAGAAATAGAAATCAGCGGAATAGGAAAGTTGATAAACACAGTATCACTGAAATAACAAACGAATAAGATAAAATTTAAACGATGCAGCCAGCACAGGAAAAATCCAAAACTTCAATTGCTTTAGTTTTAGTGATAAGCTTATTTTTTTTATGGGCATTAACCTCCAACCTTTTGCCTTCATTGATTCCACATTTAAAAAAAGCCTGCCAGCTAAATGATTTTCAATCAGCGTTTGTAGATTCCGCTTATTGGATTGCCTATTTTGTAATGGCATTGCCAGCGGCAAATGTGTTGAGGAGGTATAGTTATAAAACGGGGATCATCGCAGGATTAATAATTGCCGCTATCGGTGCATTATTGTTTTATCCTGCTGCAGAAACAAGACAGTTTGGAATTTTTCTTACCGCTTTATTCCTTGTCGCAAGTGGAATGACATTCCTGGAAACGGCAGCCAATCCATACATAACAGTGATGGGTAACCCTGAAACTTCATCGCAACGGTTGAACTTTGCACAGGCCTTTAATGGATTAGGAGCTTTTGTTGCCGCATTTTTTCTTAGCAAAGTTGTTCTTTCCGGCACAGAACTTACAGCAGATCAGCTCAACGCTATGTCTCCCGATGCATTGAATACATACCTGGCTTCGGAAGCAGATCGTGTCAAGCTACCTTATATAGGAATCGCGATAGTATTGCTTGCAGTGGCATCAATGTTTTACTTTACAAAATTGCCACAGGTTCCTGAGGAGAAAGGATCTTTCAAATTTGATTTAGCAGTATTCAGGCATAAACATTTTACAAATGCTGTTATCGCACAGTTTTTTTATGTAGGTGCGCAGGTATGTATATCCAGTTTTTTTATACGCTATAGCAGCTATAGTGCAGGTATTGGTGAAAAAGAGGCAACCAATTATTTGGGTTACCTTTTGCTATGCTTTATGGTTGGTCGGTATATCGGTACATGGTTAATGCGTACAATACCTTCGCAGAAATTACTGGCAATATATAGTGCCTGCAATATCGCGTTGCTGGCCTACAGTACATTTGTAGGTGGAAAAGGCGGTATGTTCGCGATGATGGGAGTTGAATTTTTTATGTCAATTATGTTTCCGACAATTTTTGCATTAGGAATAAAAGATCTTGGCGCTGAAACTAAAATCGGGTCATCTTATATGGTGATGTCTATTGTAGGTGGTGCATTTGTTCCTTTGATACTTGGCTATATCGCGAGGAATGTGAATATGCAGATTGCATACATCGTACCGATGATTTGTTTTTTCTTTACATTCTATTTTGGTTTCAGTGGATATAAGCCAAAATATAAGGCAGCCTGATTGACTTTAAAGGCATCGCATTTTACTTACCACTATGCTCATTCTTCCGCGCTGACATTCTATGAAAATTCTGTTTTGGATGGAGAAAATTTTCAACCTGTATTTTTTATAGCCTAAATATTTTACCATGCGGAAAATTTGTTCATTTATCTGTTTGTTTTTTGTAGCAGGAGCAGTTTCTGTTGCACAACAAAAATTTAATGGCCTCGATGTAAATCTTGGAAACCTTTATCGTTTATCCGATGCGAAAACAAGGTCAATCAGCCCTGAAAATTTTACCGGTGAAAAAGGAAAAGGAGGTATGGCAACCACGGGTACGGGTGAGGGGGCTTCACGGGATTTGGGGCAGGGATGGAAAGTAAGCCCAAGTGTACGGATTAAAGCAAAAACAACTTTTACACTGGCAGAGATAGAAGGCCCGGGGGCTATACAACATATCTGGATGACGCCAACAGGCAACTGGCGTTATTCAATACTTCGCTTTTACTGGGATGATGAAAAAGAACCGTCGGTAGAAGTTCCGGTTGGCGATTTTTTTGGAATGGGCTGGGGTAAATATTCACAAATGTCATCGTTGCCTGTTACTGTCAATCCCGGAAGTGCTTTCAATTGTTACTGGACAATGCCTTTTCGTAAAAAATGTAAAATAACAATGGAGAATATTAATGTAGAGGATATGATCCTTTACTACCAGGTTGATTATACACTTACAACCGTGCCGGATGACGCGGCTTATTTTCATGCGCAATTTAACCGCACCAATCCATTGCCATATAAAACAGATTATGTACTGGTAGATAATATAAAAGGTAAAGGACAATATGTAGGAACATATATTGCATGGGGAGCTAACAGCAATGGCTGGTGGGGCGAGGGCGAAATAAAATTTTTTATGGATGGTGATACAAAATATCCAACCATTTGTGGTACAGGTACAGAAGATTATTTCTGCGGCTCTTACAATTTTGATACAAAGTATGTAACAGAAAGTGGAGTGGAAAAAAGAAGGTATACTGAGTTCAGCAATGCATATACTGGTCTTCACCAGGTAATACCCGGCGATGGAATGTATAGCGCACAACAACGCTTTGGTATGTATCGCTGGCACATTACTGATCCTATCAGGTTCGAAAAGGATTTGAAAGTTACCATACAGGCTTTAGGTTGGCGCAGCGAAGGACGATATCTCCCTTTACAGGATGATATTGCTTCTGTTGTTTTCTGGTACCAGGCAGAACCGCACCATGTATTTCCCAAATTGCCATCGAAGGATGCATTGGAAGTAAATTGAGTTTAGCTATACATTGATTATCTTCAAAACAAAATTCTAAAAAATGAAACGCAGGGCATTTATGCAAAATTCTTTGCTGGCTGGCGCATCTGTATTAACTGCAGGCATTGCAAAAGCGGCAAATAACACAAAAACGGGCATAGCTGAAAAACCGTTTAACCTGAATTATGGCATTCATGATGGAATGTTCAGGAATCATGCAGGCAATGATTTCATCGACCAGATAAAGTTTGCATACGATATGGGCTTTCGCTCTATTGAAGATAATGGCTACACAGGAAGAACCCCGGAGCAGCAAAAAAAAATCGGTGAAACTTTGACAAAGTTGGGCATGACAATGGGTGTATTTGTGGTAAACAAAGGAGGAAATGGTGCTAATACATTAGCGGCTGGTAAAGCTGAGTATATTGATATTTTTTTAAAAGGGTGTAAGCAAGCGGTTGAATTATCAAAAATCGCAAATGCAAAATGGGTAACAGTAGTGCCCGGAGACTTTGCAAGAAACCTGACGATGGGTGTACAAACTGCAAACGTGATTGAAGCATTAAGACGGGGCGTCGAAATATTAGAACCTGCGGGTGTTATTATGGTATTGGAACCATTAAGTGATACTCCGGATCTTTTCCTGCGATATTCTGATCAGACATATGAAATATGCAAGGCAGTAAAAAGCCCTTCCTGCAAAATTTTGTTTGACATGTACCACATGCAAAAGAATGAAGGAAATATTATAAACAATATAAACAGCGCCTGGGACGAAATAGCTTATTTCCAGATTGGTGATAATCCTGGAAGAAATGAACCCACTACCGGGGAAATGAATTACAAAAACATTTTCAAACATATTTATAACAAAGGCTATCGGGGAGTACTGGGTATGGAACATGGAAATTCCATCAAGGGAAAAGAAGGAGAAGTAGCTTTGATAAAAGCATATCGCGAAAGCGATGCTTTCCTGTAAAGTTTACCGTTATCACACAATAAAAAAGGTTTAATGTTCATGAACATTAAACCTTTTTTATTTATATAGCGATTTGAAATCAGTGCCTGCAATTTCAAACCGAAACTGTTAAGCCTCATACATCCATTTCCGGAAAGCAGGAGCTGTTTCCTGACTGATGATGATACAATGGTTTAATTCCGGAATGGACAGGTCAACCTGTAATTTTACTTTTTCGTATGCCTTAAAACCTTTTACGTAATTGATGTTGATTATGTATTGGCGATTAGCCCGGAAAAATATATTATTATCCAGTTCTTCTTCAAGGTCTGTAAGGTTTTTATCAGCGAGATATTTTCTGCCGGTATTGTCAGCTACGTATACTATTTTGTTTTCCGTATAGAATAGTACGATATCTGCAAGGCGCAGCGATATGTTTTCCAGTCCCTTTCTTACCAATAGCCTTGATTTTTTCTTATCAGTAAATTGCTGTGCCAGTTTTTCAACTTGTTTGTTGCCCGTGCGAAAATGCTTTTCAAGCATTTTGTATTTCAGGATGGCTTTAGATAATTCTTCTTTACTTACGGGTTTTAACAAGTAATCAATTCCATTGTATTCGAAGGCATTCATAATAAACTCATCATAACCGGTAATGAAGATAACAGGGATGTCAACCGATGTATGATTAAAAATTTCAAATGACAATCCATCGGGAAGTTGTACATCGCTGAAAATAATGTCTGCTTCTGGTGTTTGCGACAGGTATTCAATGCTTTCATGTACTGATGAGAGTGTTGCCACTATATGTACATCCGGCAATACCTCCGAAAGATTTCTGACAAGATCCTGCATTGCTAACCGTTCGTCTTCAATAATAATTGCGTTTAACATGGCTTAGGGTTTTATGTTTTATTTTATCATTGGTAGTTTCACGATAAATTCATTGTCTGTTGTTTCAACGGCTATGTCTTTATTACAAACCAGCCGGTACCGTGAACTGAGATTGCGCAAACCGATATTTGTTGAGTTCAAGGCAAAAGGTTTCGGTTTAATGTTGTTGCTCACTTTTATACTTTGTTCATTGGCGGTTATTTTTATTTTTAAGGGATTTGTGTCGGAGAATTCATTGTGTTTGATGGCGTTCTCAACCAGTATCTGCAAAGCGCAGGGAAGTATCATCACCTTGCCACTTTCTGTATCGTGCAGTAATAATTCCAGGTGAAGTTTATTGTCGTGCCGTATCTGCAACAGGTAAAAGTAATTGTCTATAAACTCCAGTTCATCGTGGAGGGAAATGAGTTCGCGTTCTTTGTTTAATAGAAAATAGCGGTACACTCTTGCCAGCTTACTATTAAATGCATGTGCTACCGGAGGATCATTTATAATAAGGTGGGAAAGTGTTGTGAGTGAATTGAACATGAAATGCGGGTCCAATTCATTGTGCAGTATTGCCAGTTCCGCCTGCGATCGTTCCCTATCGAGTTGGTCAACGATTTTTTCATCCAGTTCCCTTTCTTTGCTCAGGTACAACACTTCATAAATAAGAGTAAATAATGTGATGGCCAACGCACAAAGGGCGAGGAACTTCGCGACATTATTCCAGCTAAAATCCTCTCTTGCTATTTTGAACCAAATCATAACCAATATGCCCCCGATAGCTCCTCCGTATATATCGGATACTACGCAAAGCGAAAAAATTTTGACAAAAGGGTTTGTATTTCTTTTGAATATCGGTCTCAGCTTATTGTGTATCCAATTACTCCCCCACCAGATAGAAAAAGAGGTAAATATGAAGAAAAGATTTGCAGCAATTATTTCAATACTACTGTACCGGCCATAAGTAATAATACCGGATATCATGGGAATCAATATTCCCAATAATGGAATAAAACATGCTTTCAGGTATCTGTCCCGAATCATATCAGCAGATGGTAAATGGTTTATAATCGTTGAAGGGCCGGTTTAATGATCTTTCATGTGAACGATTATGTCAACTCAAATCTATCTGCCTATTGCGTTAAACAATAGTAAATTTTAGTCTCAGGGTTAAATTCAATTATAAGTGGCAAATCATTTTTTGTATTAGCGGGCCAGGGTTGATTACAATTTCACTGACTTATTAGATTCATTAAAGTCGTATCTCACTTCTGCAAAAAATTATTATTTGGTTTAGTAAGTAAATGCAAGTAATCAGTAAGCGATTTGCCTGCTTCGGTTGCTTTTATTCATGCTTGGGTAAAAAAAAGTGTTTTAAAAAGTACTTCATGATTGTCGTATTGAGTTTTTTGTCAGCCAAGTTTGCCGTGTATTCGAGTATAAGAAGAGCTTTGTAAAAGGTTTTCTTATTGCGGTACCTGAATTGGGATATGGATACTTGTAGATTGAAAATACTAATTTGACTTTTAAATTGCCCCTTCCAAACTAAAGACTCTTAATCTATCTCGTGGAGGGAGGAAATATCTAGATAATAAAGAAATGACGAAAGGAGCGGGTTATAATAACGTACTCTTAGTGTCTATGCGGTATAACTGTGTAAAGGATGCAAAAGAAAAGAGGTTGTTTCAAGTTTTCGATTCTAACTAAACTTAAAACAACCTCCAGTTTTTGATCAGCAATTAGTATTCGCCAATTATCTTAAAAAGCGATTTTTATATACCACTTTGTTTCCCTGGTTAATATTTACAAAATAAATACCACTTGTAACCAAAGCTCCTGTGTTAACGGTGTTCTGGCCTACCTGCAACTGCTGTTTAAGCATCACCTGTCCATTGCTGTTATAAATCTGTAAATATGTTTTTTCTTTTATTCCCTGCGGAACAAGCACTTTAAGTTGATTGGAACCTGTAGTGGATATAACATTGTATCCTTTTGCTGCGACAACATTGATTGATATAACCTTGCTATAGCTGCTTTTTCCGTCAAGATCAACTTGTTTTAATCTATAGTACGTCCGTCCATCCAATGGTTGCTGGTCAGTATAAGAATATTCATTTGTTCTGTTTGTGGATTGCAAGCCGGCAGCAACACGTGCAATACCTGTAAAGGCAATACCATCGCTGCTTCGTTCTACTTCGAAATAGTTATTATTCTGCTCGTTTGCGGTAGCCCATTCTAATTTAACAGAGCGATCCATCGATTTAGCGGTAAATGATAACCATCCTACTGGCAGCGTAATATTATTTTCGGAGATGGCGAAAGGAGAAAAACTTCCCGAATAGCCAGTATACGTCATGGTGCCCATACCAAGATTAAAAGTAGGTATGCCTGATAACAGGGACCAACCTGTTGAATAATGCAAAAGCCTTGGTG
>JAEUVI010000199.1 GCA_016787105.1 Chitinophagaceae bacterium
GTTTTTACACCCGTTAACTTGTAAAGATTGCGGATAATCTGTGAACGTAACACATTGTGCAAGTCAGCTACTGCATCAATCGGGAAACTTTTATTCGCTGCATTCAATTCGCGAAATAATTTAAACAATCCCGCAAAACCTTTATGCACCGTCTTTGTTTCAGCAAAAAAGAGAGAGGCATTCAATCCCTGGAAAAGAGGTGCTAACCTTGCATTAGTAAGAATAGTAAGTTTTATGGATGGATATGCTTTCTGAAATGAATGCAATACAGGAACCGTCATTGCTACATCTCCCGGTGCAGAAAGACGTATAACCAATATATGTTTGGGAAGTGACAAGCCGATTAGTTTTTATAAAGAACCGGGTTCAGTGCAGGATCATTGTACATTTTCATTTGCTTGTACAGTTTCATTTTCTTTCTTCCTGCCGTAAGATCCTCCAGCAACTGATCAATAGAAGCAAACATATCGTTTTTTTGTTCGAGCAAAACCTGCAATTTGTTATTGCAACTTGTACGGTGCTTTTCATCTGCATCTTCCCTGTTCGCCTCTATATTCATGTGATAAATTTTTAAGGCAAGAATAGACAAACGATCAATTGCCCATCCAGGTGTTTCTGTATTTATCGTAGCGCCGAGCTGGGCTTTTACATGCTGTAGCTCTCTGAAAATAATATTGTCAATTACTTCTACTAAGTCAGTTCTCTCCTGGTTACTTGTATCAATTCTTCTTTTTATTATCAAAGCCCGCACAGGATCAATTGATGGCTCACGGATGATATCTTCCAGGTGCCATTGTACGGTATCAATCCAGTTTTTACGGAATAATAAATTTTCAATACTTGCTTCGGGAAATGGGTTATTCAATAACTGATCAACCGAATCATTGACATGATAGGCTGCTATACTTTTTTCAAAAATTACGAAACACTGTTTGCTATTTAGCACAATTATTATTTTTCAAAATTAGATCAGGGTGTCACCTGCTTATTTCTTGATGCCGCAAAGAAATAAAGCGGTATACCAGCAAGTACAATTATCAAACCAATTACCGCGAACTTCGGTTTCATCAGGATCAGAAATACGCAAAATGTAATAGCTAGTAAAATATAAATCGCGGGTAATACAGGGTAAGCAAATGCTTTATAAGGCCTTGGTATATCAGGTCTTTTTCTTCTCAATACAAAAATGCCAACGATTGTCAAGGCATAGAATAGCACAACCACAAATGCAATCATATCCAGCAGATCATTGTATCCCCCACTCAAACACAAAAGAGAAGCGACAACCGCCTGCGCCCATAGTGCCCATTGCGGAACAGCGTTTTTATTCAACGTGCCTGCCTGTTTGAAAAACAAACCATCTTTTGCCATGGTGTAATAAACCCTTGCGCCGGCCAATATCAATCCATTATTACAACCAAATGTTGAGATCATAATCATCACTGCAATTACCTTAGAACCGGCGGGACCAAAAATCACGTTAGATGCCGCTACCGCTACACGTTTTCCTTCGGGAAATGCAATTTCTTTCAAAGGCAATACATGCAGATACATCAGGTTTGCACAAACATAAATAATGGTAACAATCAGGGTTCCGAGAAAAAGGCTGAGGCCAATGTTTCGTTTGGGGTTTTTCATTTCACCTGCTATGAATGTTACATTATTCCACGAATCGCTACTGAATATGGAACCTACCATTGCAGCAGCGATTGCACCTATCAATACAGTACCGCTTATTGGCAACCAATTACCGTCTTTACCTCCTCCTTTCTCGAGCTGCATTGCATCAAAACCAGTTTGCCAGTTTTCTTCCCAAAAACTATGTTTTACTAAAAGAAAGCCCAATATTATCAATCCAAAAAGAGAGATAAGCTTAACGGTTGTAAATGTGTTCTGGATAATTTTACCGCCTTTCACACCCTTTGAATTGGTGTAGGTAAGAAAGCAAATCAATATAATGGCAAGGATTTGGGCAGCGCTTATGGAAAAATGATACTGCATTTCTCCTGCAGCATTCAAACCTTTCTCAATTCCAAATAAAATATTTTTCTCTCCTACCTGTGGTATTAAATAAGCAGTAAACCTACTGAACGCAACTCCTACTGCCGCGATAGTTGCCGTTTGTATTACTGCAAAAAAGCTCCAGCCATACAAAAAACCTGCAAGTGGATTAAATGCTTCTTTTAAATAGACATATTGCCCGCCTGCTTTTGGATACATACCACTTAATTCGCCGTAGCTGACTGCGGCAGAAATAGTCATGAAACCAGTAATAAGCCACACGGCAACAAGCCAGCCGGCACTACCTACATTCTGTACAATATCCGAACTAACGATAAAAATACCCGAGCCAATCATAGAACCGGCAACAAGCATAGTACCGTCAATCAGACCCAGCGATTGTTTAAATGAAGTTTGTTCTTCAGACATTTTTGAAATGCTTTAGGATTCAAGATAAGTATTTCAATCCATGTATGAAACTTGAGTATAAGAAAAGCCCCTCTGTTCTGAAGGGCACTTAAATGACTGATATTTATTTCTTCTTCGCCTTCTGGTCTTTATACATTCTGTTCAGGCCATTTACAACATCTTTTGTGATGTTAAATGCACTATCCTTATAAAAGAAAAGCCCATTTTCATAAGCGAATATGTATGAGTAGGTATTAGCGCTGTTGTATTCATTCAGAAATGTTTCAATCTTCTTTTTCATTTCTGTATTGAGGCGCATGTAAAGGTTCTGGTATTCCTGGTCAAGTTCCTGCTTGCGGCCTTGTAGTTTCTGCTGGCGTTGCATCAAATCCTGCTGTGCCAGTTCACCCTGTGCCTGCGTCATTGTAGTTGTCTGGTTCTGGTATTCGGCCATTTTTTCACGTATCTGCTGATCCATTCTGCTTAGTTCATTCATACTTGCTTCCTCTTTCCTGTTGAGTTCACTGCGTACGTCTTTTACCATTTCGCAATTATTATCAACCGAATCCATTTCAAAATAAGCGATGCGGCAGGAACTGTTTGAAGGAAGGCTGCTGTCACTCCGTATTGCTTTTGCAGCAGGCGTAGCAGTGCGGGAGCTATTACTGTAAACTTTATAAAATAAAAAAGCTACAGCAGCAAGCAGAACAATATTCAAAACCAGCAACACATTTTTCATCTCGTATGTTTTTACAAATTAATGATGAACAGGTGGGCAAATATAGTAATTCAGTTTATTTATGAAACCCTTAACAGTGCCCTGTTCTAAGCAAAAGGAGCGGGATAATTCCCACTCCTTAGTAATATTTGTGAAATTGATTTTATCAATTCATCAACCTGTGATTATTCTTCTTCATCAAAAGCCATTGCTTCCTTGGTAGTCTGCAACAATTCATATTCTTCCTTGCTTCCTACTATCATGTTATCAAACTGGCGCAGACCCGTACCTGCAGGTATCGGATGGCCGGTGATTACATTCTCTTTCAGTCCAAGCATATCATCCGCTTTACCTTGTATAGCTGCAGATGAAAGTACTTTGGTTGTTTCCTGGAAGGAGGCTGCAGATATCCAGCTTGGTACACCGAGCGATGCTTTGGTAATACCCAGCAATGTAGGTGCTGACGTTGCAGGAGCTGCATCACGGTACTCAACAAGCTTCTTATCATTTCTGCGGAGTACAGAGTTTTCTTCTCTTAATTCACGCAGGCTCATTATCTGGCCGGCACGTACTTTAGTTGAGTCACCTGGCTCTGTAACAACTTTCTTGTCGAAAATATAATCGTTTTCCTCAACGAACTCGAATTTATCAACCAAATCTTCCTCAAGGAACTTAGTATCTCCCGGATCAACTATTGATACTTTACGCATCATCTGGCGTACGATTACTTCGATGTGCTTATCATTAATCTTCACACCTTGTAAACGGTATACCTCCTGGATTTCATTCACTACATATTGCTGTACAGCGAATGGCCCCTGTATAGACAGGATATCCTGTGGTGATGTTTGACCATCACTTAATGGAGAACCAGCTTTGATAAAGTCACCGTCCTGTGCAAGGATCTGCCTTGTTAAAGGAACAAGATATTTCTTCTGCACTCCGTCTTTCGCTTCAATGATGATTTCACGGTTACCGCGTTTTACAGCACCCATTGAAACTACACCATCAATTTCAGAAACAACAGCCGGATTGCCGGGGTTTCTTGCTTCAAACAATTCTGTTACACGTGGCAGACCGCCCGTGATATCTCTCAGCTTACCAAGTATACGTGGGATTTTCACAATTACCTGTCCTGCTTTCACATCATCTGCTTCTTCAAGAATGATATGGCTACCGGTAGGTAAGTTGTATGATTTATTTTCTTT
>JAEUVI010000571.1 GCA_016787105.1 Chitinophagaceae bacterium
AGGAAGAATCTTTAACAAACTGAACCGACACGAGATTATCCTTTGTAAGATCGTACATCAGTGGAATATTTTCATACAATATCCCGTCATAGTAGAGTTTGCCTGTCCTGAATTCCTCGCTGAGAAAATAAGGATGGCCGATAGCGGGCCGCATATAGCCCCGGTGCTCTGGTGCGTTGAAAAGGTGGCTGTTTCCTGCCACTTCTTCATTAAAGAGGTTGATTACATTTTTTATCGCAGTGGTACGTATGCTGCTATCAGTGTCAAGTTGCTGCGAAAAAGCCTTGCCAGGTACAAAAGCAAGGAAAAGCAGAAACATGCTTCCGGATATTTTTTTCTTCATCATTAGTTTGGTTGTCACCAATAAATAAAAAGAAATTTACTTAAAAACAGTAATGAAAACCGTTGGAACAGCAAAATAGATATACCAGCGGTAAAGTATCAGTGGGTTTTAAGGCAAGATAAGATGGCGACTAAGATACGTGAAATTTCATTTCAGTAATTCACTGGGCAACTGGCCGAATTGTTTTTTAAATGCAAGGGTGAAATTGCTGAGGTTTACATACCCAAGCGCATAGCCGACATCTTTGATAGAGTATTTGTTAGAAAGAAGCATCACTCTTGCTTTTTCCATGCGGTGTTTCTGAAAATACTCAAACGGCGGCAGTCCATATACCGCTTTGAAAAGACTTTTCAACTTTGATTCGCTGAGCGCAACAGATTTTGCCAGCTCGGGAATAGTAGGCGGGGGAACTGAAAAATCAGAGATAAGCCGGGTTTCTATTTTGCGTATGCGTTCTATGTCATCGCTTGAAAATTCCATGGTTTTGGGTTGCCGAAGCATTTGCTCATCAAGGCTTGCTGAAAATTTTTCTATCAGCCGCAGCAAACGTGAATAATAGTAGAGTGTGGAATTGGATTTGTCATTTTTCAATAATTCTGAAAAAAGCTGTCTTGCTTCCGCGTCTATTTTCTTGTAGAGCACGCCCGCAGTTTTGAGTTCAAGGTATTGCTGCAACACTCCTTGCCCCTTATCAAAGCCAAGATACTTTTTCATCCATTCTGGCTTAAGCAATACGCGGATACTGTTTACAAGTGTATTTTTTTTCAGCGAATAGCCAACATCATATAAAAAGCTGGTAAGATAAAGGGCCGATTGGCCGTTTTGTTCCAGGGCATAGGTGTCAGATTCGATAGTGATACTGAAACCGGTAACATCCTTTATTTCTTCGCAGCAAAACGTATAGTATTCGCTGTTATCTTTTTTTCTTTCCAGCAGCATATCATGTTTGAGGCGGAAATGTGAAATCAATGCTTCCACTCCATCAGGTAGTTCTACGAGTTTCATATAACCGCTGCCGGTAGCCTCGGGAAATTGTACAGTATTATTGGCAAATTCTGCACCCAGGAACTCAGCGAGATCCTCCATGAATTTTTTGTAAGTGGTAAGTTCGTATTGTAATGAAATCATTTTATAGCCTCATAGGATCTGATACAGTATGAAACAATTAATGAAAACAGGTTTACTAAACAGTGGCAAAACAGTTTTCCGCAGGTGGGGTTAAATTCTTAGAGGTATTTCAATGGGTTGCGCCTTGCGCTAAGAATGTATTTTTTTATGTTCATCCAGAATGCCAGTACCATGTAAATAATAATCGGGGAACCCATTGTAAGGAAAGATATGTAAATGAACCACATCCGGATGCGGCTCGTGGCAATGCCTATTTTATTGCCAATTGCAGAACAAACACCAAAAGCATTCCACTCCATAAATTCTTTAAATCGGTTCATACAGCTAATTTAAAAATTTTTTCCAAGGAAATTAGTGAAACTATTACCAATTATTATTATCTGGTGACAGCCGGTTGAAAACCAGTGTTCCTTACTCGAAAATGAAATAATTGATTTCTGCGAACTGATTTTTTTGCTGCCTGTTAATTAATTAAATTCGCGCCACATTCCGATTCCAGATTTATTCTTAACATCCACATCTGTAATCTAAAACCTAAAATATTTCACCATGGTTTTCGACCTCGACCTGATAAAAAAAACGTACGCAGAAATGCCAGGCAAAATTGCAGCGGCACGCAAACTGACTGGTAAGCCTCTCACTTTGGCCGAAAAGATTTTATACTCCCATTTGTATACTCCTGCAACAAAAGCTTATGAAAGAGGGAAGGATTATGTTGATTTTGCCCCGGATCGTGTAGCCATGCAAGATGCTACCGCGCAAATGGCACTTTTGCAATTCAGTACCTGCGGCCGTGATAAAGTTGCAGTGCCTTCTACTGTACATTGCGACCACCTGATACAGGCAAAAACAGGTGCAGTTGCTGACCTTGCTGCAGCAATTACGACTAACAAAGAAGTTTACGATTTTCTTTCTTCCATCTCTGATAAATATGGCATTGGCTTTTGGAAACCAGGTGCCGGAATTATTCACCAGGTTGTGCTGGAAAATTATGCTTTTCCGGGAGGTATGATGATTGGGACAGATAGCCACACACCAAATGCCGGCGGATTGGGAATGGTTGCTATAGGAGTAGGTGGTGCTGATGCGGTAGATGTGATGGCCGGATTGGCATGGGAACTGAAAATGCCAAAATTGATTGGTGTAAAACTTACCGGTAAATTAAGCGGTTGGACTTCCTGTAAAGATGTTATCCTTTGGGTAGCGGGTCAACTGACTGTGAAAGGTGGTACCGGTGCTATTGTAGAATATTTCGGAGAAGGTGCGGACAGCATGAGTGCAACAGGTAAGGGCACTGTTTGTAATATGGGTGCAGAAATAGGAGCAACCTGTTCTGTATTTGCATACGACGAAAAAATGAGCGGTTACCTGAAAGCAACGGGGCGAGAAGAAGTAGCGGCGCTGGCTGATGGTATCCGCGAACACCTGCGTCCGGATGCAGAAGTATATGCTAATCCTGAAAAATATTATGACCAGGTATTGGAACTGGATCTGTCAACATTGGAGCCTTACGTGAACGGGCCATTTACACCGGATTTGGCTACGCCAATCTCTAAAATGGCAGAAGCCGTAAAAGCAAATGGCTGGCCAGAAAAATTAGAAGTGGCATTGATTGGTTCATGTACCAACTCATCATATGAAGATATCAGCCGCAGTGCTTCTATTGTAAAAGATGCAGTAGGCAAAGGGCTAAAAGCAAATTCTGAATTTACAATTACTCCCGGTAGCGAACTCGTTCGTTTTACAATAGAGAGAGATGGTTTCATCAAGCAATTTGAAGATGTAGGTGGTGTGGTATTGGCAAATGCCTGCGGCCCATGTATCGGCCAATGGGCAAGGCATATAGATGATCCTAACAGGAAGAATACAATTATTACTTCCTTCAACAGGAATTTTGCAAAACGTAATGATGGCCTTGCAAGTACACACGCTTTTGTAGCAAGCCCGGAACTGGTTACTGCAATGGCAATCGCGGGTTCTATTGCTTTCAATCCGTTAAAGGATAAATTGAAAAATGAAAAAGGAGAAGAAGTATTGCTGGCGGAACCAAAAGGATTTGAATTGCCTCCAAAAGGTTTCGCGGTAGACGATGCGGGTTATCAGGCGCCTGCTGCCGACGGTAGTAAAGTACAGGTAGTAGTAAACCCTGATTCGCAGCGTTTACAATTACTTTCACCATTTGCAGCATGGGAAGGCACTGATTTGAAAGGATTAAAATTGCTGATAAAAGCAAAAGGAAAATGTACTACTGACCATATATCAATGGCTGGGCCATGGCTTAAATTCCGTGGACACCTGGATAATATCAGTAACAACATGCTGATTGGCGCTATCAATTTTTACAACGAAAAAACAGATACTGTAAAAAATCAATTGAGTGGCCAGTATGGTGCGGTACCTGCAACGGCAAGGGCTTATAAGGCAGCAGGTGTTGGCAGTATCGTAGTTGGTGATGAAAACTATGGTGAAGGTTCATCCCGTGAGCATGCGGCAATGGAGCCAAGGCACCTTGGTGTTCGTGCAATACTCGTTCGTTCATTTGCACGCATTCACGAAACGAATCTCAAAAAGCAGGGTATGCTTGCCCTGACATTTGCCAATAAAGAGGATTATGATAAAGTGCAGGAAGATGATAGTATTGATATTTTAGGTCTTACTTCATTTACGCCGGGCGTACCGCTTACTGTTGTACTTAATCATGCAGATGGTACCAAAGACTCTATTCTTGTAAATCATACCTACAATGAACAACAGATTGAATGGTTCAAAGCGGGTGGTGCGCTGAATGTTATCCGTGCGCAGTTTGCGAAAAAAT
>JAEUVI010000267.1 GCA_016787105.1 Chitinophagaceae bacterium
CCTACGTTATTAATATGGGGGAATAACGATTCCATTACGCCCCCGTTTGTAGCAAAAGAGTTCAATAAACTGATTCCAAACAGTGAGCTTCATTTTATTGATAAGTGCGGGCATGCACCAATGATGGAAGTGCCGGATGAATTCAATGTCATCCTGCTTAAATTTTTGAAAAAACTCAGTGAGCCTGCAACAGTTGGCTAAACACTGCTGTCCTCATTGAAATAAAAAGCCGTTATCCATGTTAACGAGAGATTTGCATTCACAGATTCTTCCTTCACTTCAGCTGCACGACAAGATATACCTGGCGTTGCAAATGATGAATGATAATCATGTGGGCCATCTTCCCGTGACTGACGGTGAAAAATTTCTCGGCATCATCAGCGAAGATGATTTATTGCAGGCTGAAAACGATAATGCAGAATTAGCAGAAATGCAGCAATCTTTTTCCAATAATAGTGTGAAGGAAGACGAGCATTTTCTGAAAGCCTTAAAAATAGCGGTAGATAACGGATACAGTGTGGTTCCGGTTGTAAATGAACTGAACGAATTAACAGGTACTTTGGTGTACTCCGATTTGCTGAAGCAAGCCTCCACATTTATGAACATAAATGATCCCGGAGGATTGATAGTCCTCGAAATGGAAGCAAAAGATTATTCATTCGCTTCTATCAGCCGCATTATTGAATCAAATGACGCTCAAATAAAACAACTGAATACATCTACAGATCCTCAGACAGGAATTATACAGGTTACGATTAAGGTGGATAAGCCGGAAATTTCAGATATTGTCGCTACCTTTCAGCGTTACGAGTACAATGTGAAATATTATTTTGGCGAAGAGTTGTATGAAAACGAGCTTAGGAATAACTACGATAACCTGATGAACTACCTGAAAATTTGAACCCCAGCTTAAGAACACAAACCATTAAAATTTACAGTTTAAAATTCAGTGACATTGCCATCAGAGATTGAGTGACAAAGTGCGTAATGAAATATCGTTTGGTAATCATTACTTTCCTGGCATTATTGTGCTTGAGTGCAACAAATGCCCAGGATAGCGGAGTATTGCCAGACTCTTCACTTCGCTTGCTTAACGACTCATCTGTTTTCAAAGATACTGTACCGCACCAGGATACAAATTATACCCCTTTTACTGTCCGGAATATTGTAATAATTGGCAATAAAAAAACGAAACCGCAAATAATTCTTCGCGAAATTCCATTCAAGACCGGGGATCATGTTAGCCTCCAAAATCTCGTAGCGCAGTTTGAAACTGCGCGAATCCGCTTGATGAATACAGTATTGTTTCACGAAGTGATAGTAGCGCTGAAGGCGTTCGATGGATACAATGTTGATGTGTTGGTAGAAGTGAAAGAGCGTTGGTACCTCTTTCCGATTCCATATATCAAGCCGGTCGACAGGAACCTTAACCAATGGGTTGTAGAGAATAACCTGAACCTTGAACGGGTAAACTATGGATTAAAATTGCTTTATAATAATTTTACTGGCTTTAATGATAAATTGAAAGTATGGCTGATTAACGGGTATACCAGGCAGCTACAATTCAGTTATGATCGAATATACATTGACAGGCAATTGAAGTGGGGGTTAAATCTTAAAATGTCTGTTGGTAAAAACCGCGAAGTCAATTATAATACGGTTAATAATAAACAGGTTTTTTATAAAGATCAGAATAATTTTCTTCGCTCTTTTTTCAGAACAAGTGCTGAGGTTACCTACCGGAAAAAAATATACACACGTCACTACATGGGTATCGCTTATACACAGGAGCGTGTGAGTGATACAATAGTAGGACTGAACCCGGCCTATTTTAAAAATGGAAAAAGAGACCTGCGTTTTCCGGAACTGTATTATACAATGGCCTATTTTGATGTAGACTACATTCCTTATCCTACCCGCGGATATGCAGCGGAAGTAATGTTCAATAAAAAAGGATTTAACAGCGCTATTAATCTCTGGCAACTCACATTAAAAGGCGCGGCAAATTATACAATTGCCAAAAAATTATATCTCAAATTGACCGGTAATGCTATTATAAAACTTCCTTTCCAGCAGCCTTTCTTCAACCAGCAGTTTATGGGCTATGACGATATGGTTATGCAGGGCTATGAATATTATGTAATAGATGGAGTTGTCGGAGGTATTTTTAAAACAACCATTACAAAGGAGTTTTTAAATTTCAACATAGGCGTTCCTAAAAACAGGTTTGGCTCAGCTACACGTATTCCTGTGCGCATGTTTGCAAAAGTATTTGGCAATGCAGGATATGTTCACAATCCGCAACCAGGCGCTAATCCGCTTACCAATAAAATGCTTTATTCCGGCGGCTTTGGTATAGATGTATTAACGCTGTATGACTTTACATTGAAGCTGGAATGGTCATTCAACCAGTTAGGTGAAAACGGTATATATTTACAAAACAGGAAATCATTTTTCTAAACGGGAAGCATGAAGGTAGCTATCTACAGTCGCATCATGGAGGATGAACAGGTAAGTGATCTGCAGTCTTTTTTTGATGAATTAAATAAGCAAAACATTCAGCCGCTTATTTATCAGCATTTCCTGGAACAAATTCAACACAAAGTAAATTTACCTTCGTCCACTACTTCATTTTCTTCTTCGGATCAACTAACGGATGAAATTGATTTTTTCATCAGCCTCGGTGGTGATGGAACATTGCTCGATACGGTTACTCTTGTTCGTGATAAAAATATTCCTGTAATGGGAATCAATTTTGGTCGCCTTGGGTTTTTGGCAGGTATTGGACGGGATGAACTGGCCATTGCTGTAAAAGCGCTGGTAAAGCGTGCTGTTGTAATTGATAAACGTACAATGATCCATATGGATGCAGACAAACCCCTGTTTGGCCAGGTCCCATATGGATTAAATGAGTTTGCAATTCACAAAAGAGATACCGAACCAATGATTAAAATTCATACATATCTCAATGGTGAATTTTTAAATACTTATTGGGCGGATGGTTTGATTGTAGCAACCCCTACAGGTTCCACTGGCTATTCGTTAAGTTGTAATGGCCCGATTGTATTTCCGGAGTCAGGTAGTTTTGTAATAACACCTGTAGCGCCACATAACCTGAATGTGAGACCGATAATAATACCCGATGATAATGTCATTTCATTTGAAATAGAAAGCCGGCATGGGCAAATTATTTGTGCCCTTGATAGTCGTAGGGAGATTGTTAACCAGGATGTGCAATTGGCAGTCAGAAAAGAGTCATTTTTCCTTAACCTGGTGAGACTTAATGAGAATAACTTTCTGCAAACGCTTCGCAACAAGCTGACATGGGGATTAGATAAACGGAATTAATTGATACAAAGCAAGAAAATTGCCGATTTTTCGTTTAATTACACTGAAATCTTATTTTGTGGTTATGGTCAGGAAATTTGTATTTACAGTACTGTTTTTTATTCCTGTTTTTGTATTCGCACAAAACGAAATAGTACAGGAGGGGGAGTTTGGAATAGGCCTTGGTGCCGCCCATTATTTTGGCGACCTTAATACAAGGGCAAAAATGAACCGCCCTAAGTTAGCAGGTACTGTTTTCTTCCGTAAAAATTTTGGTAACTACGTTGCTGCCAGGCTTGGCGCCAGCTATGCCCGAATCGGGTATTCTGATATTTACAACGATCATAACGAATATATGCGCCGCCGCAACCTGAGCTTTAATAGCAATGTATGGGAGCTGGCTTTGCAGGGCGATTTCAATTTTTTCAAATTCATGCCGGGTGAACCTGGCTATAGTTTTACACCATATATTACCCTGGGTGTAGGAGTATTCAATTATGATCCGTTTGCCTATCTTGATAATAAGAAATATTTCCTCAGAAGCCTGGGTACAGAAGGGCAGGGCAGCGCATTATATCCAGAGCGGAAGCCTTATAATTCTATGGCAATCAGTGTTCCTTTTGGTGTAGGGTTTAAATATTCATTGAACCAGCGGACAAATATCGGCTTTGAAATAACTTATCGGTTTACTACAACGGATTATATGGATGATGTAAGTACTACCTATGTTGATCCTGCAGTATTTCCTCCTCTGGCCGACGGAAGCCCATCGCCCGCCCAGCGTCTCAGCGATCGTTCTTATGAATTCGGAGAACCCATTGGCATCGCAGGCCGCCAGCGTGGCAATAGCCAGCAAAAAGACAATTTTGCAACTGCAATCTTTTTTATCACCTTCAACCTGCAGTCTTACCGTTGTCCTACAGCAAACTAAAACAAGCTCCTGTATTGATTTTCCTTTGGTAAAGCCTTGTTGAATTCATTACCTTTGTGCCCCTGAATTTTTCAGCGCACATAAGTATTATGTCACAGTTACTTTCTCAAATTGATAAAGGCAGGTTGCCAAAGCATATTGCCATCATAATGGATGGTAATGGTCGCTGGGCAAAAGAACAGGGACAAGACAGGCTCTTTGGTCATTATCATGGTGTAGAGAGTGTGCGAAATATAGTGGAAGGTTGTGCTGAATTGGGGGTAGGCTACCTTACTCTTTATGCTTTTTCAACAGAGAATTGGGATAGGCCTGAGTATGAAGTAGTGGGCTTGATGGAATTGCTGGTTACTACCATTCGAAACGAAGTGGAAAGCCTGAGCAAAAACAATATACGCCTGCATGTAATAGGGGATATGAGCATGTTGCCGGAATATGCAAGAAAAGAACTGAATGAAGCACTGGAAATTACGGCAAAAAATACGGGGCTGAACCTGGTAATGGCGCTAAGCTATAGTGGACGATGGGAATTGCTGAATGCGGTGAAAAACATTGCCTATGAGGTAAAAACAGGCAAACTCAGCGTAGAGCAAATAGACCAGGATACCTTGCAACAGTACCTCTGTACAAGTGAATTTCCTGATCCAGAACTAATGATACGTACCAGTGGTGAATACCGCATCAGCAACTTTTTATTGTACCAGTTGGCTTATGCGGAATTGTATTTTACGAATGTGCGTTGGCCGGATTTCCGAAAGGAAAACCTGTACGAGGCAATATTGGATTACCAGGCAAGGGAAAGAAGGTTTGGAAAGACGGGCGAGCAGATTGCAGATGAGGTGGGAAGTGTAAAGTAGGAAGTCAAAAAGGCTAAGCATGTCAGATCTCAAAAGAGAATTTATTGACTCTTTTGACCCACATGGCCGATTTGATCATAGCGACTTTGTTCACTCAGATGTCTTTCTTTAACAAACACTTTTAATATTTACCGTTAATTTGCCGCCGGAACCACGGTTCCGGCTTTTTATACCACTGAGGTCAAACTAATTACTATCCTGCCAAAGCGGGAAAATAGAAAATTGTCAGACTGATTGAACAATCAACCATGCAGCGATATTTACTCCGTTTTTGTGTTGTAGTGATTGCATCTTTACTTATGCAATCGGTGAGTGCACAACAACCAGATTCTACCAATCCAACTTCTGTGGACCCGCGACTGATGGAATGGGAAAATGCAAGGGCGCCAAAAGAATACACTATCAGCCATATTACTGTAAGTGGCATACGTTATCTGGATACCGCGATTGTGCTTTCTATTTCAGGATTGCAGGTAGGGGATAAGATTACACACCCCGGTGGTACCAACTTTTCAAAAGCTATTTCCAACCTCTGGAGACAAAAGCTTTTTTCCACTATACAGATTTATGTAACAGCGATAGAAGGTGATAATATCAGTATAGAGTTGAATGTACAGGAAAGGCCAAGGCTCGGTAATTTCAAATTTATCGGTATAAAAAAATCGGATGCCGATGAACTGACTACCAAAATCGGCCTCACCAAACAAACGATTATAACTGAAAACATCCGTCGGCGGTCCGTTGAAATAATCTATAAGTATTTTGCAGATAAGGGATTTAAAAATGTACAAACAAGAATTGAGGAAAAAAATGATCCACAGTTTGTCAATTCCAACTCTCTTACTTTCTATATTGACAAGGGCAATAAGGTTAAAATAAATGAAGTAAGTTTTTATGGCAATGAAAATGTTTCTTCCCTGAAGCTGAAAAAGCAAATGAAAGGAACAAAAGAAAAAGCAAGGCTTACATTGCATGCTCCAGAGGATAAAAGCCCTTATGGTACAAAGCAGCCGGTTTCTTTTAAAGAATACATTAAGAGTTGGGGATTTCTCTCAGGCTCCAAAACACTGAATTTCCTTGATCCTTATTTCCGGTACAACATTTTTGCGTCTGCAAAATTTGACCAAAAGAAATACGACGAAGACAAAGAAAAAGTTTTACAGTATTATAACTCGCTCGGATACCGCGATGCTGTATTGGTGGAAGACACTATCTACAATGCCAAGAATGGCAACCTCAATATTGATTTGAAAGTAGAAGAAGGCCGCAAATATTATTTCGGAAATATAGCCTGGAAAGGAAACAGTAAGTATTCTGATTCCATCCTGAACGTAATTCTTGGAATAAACAAAGGAGATATCTACAACATTCAAACGCTGAACAAACGACTTGGAAAAGAAATGTCTGCTGACGGTGGTGCCGATATCAGTGCATTATACCAGGATGATGGCTATCTTTTCTTTCACGTAGAACCGGTAGAGACTGCTGTATATAATGATACAATTGATCAT
>JAEUVI010000284.1 GCA_016787105.1 Chitinophagaceae bacterium
TTCAGCCAGGTAATGAGCCTGTTAAATGTTCAGAATAAAGTAAATGCCGCTTTGAAGAAAAGTGGTCAGTTCGGTACTATTGAATGGGATGGAAAAGACCCGCGATATGTAACACTCAGAAACTTACCCAAAGACATTGAAGTAAAAAAGGGGGATTCTGTAGTAACGAGTATGTACTCGTATAACTTTCCACCAGGTTACCTGGTGGGTACTGTTGCGGATATAGTGGCTGATAACTCTACTAATTTTTATGTGCTGAAAATAAAAACGGCTGCAGATTTTTACCGTATACAAAGGGTGCATGTAATTGAAAACCTGCAAAGAGATGAACAGGTAACCCTGGCTGAGAGCACGAAAAAGAAAATTGAAGAAAGTCAAAAAGGAAAATAATTGAGCGACCTGGTAAGAAATATAATCCGGTTTATTGTCTTTATTTTATTGCAGGTATTTGTGCTTAATAATATACCGCACCTGCACCGGTTTATTACACCTTATGTCTATTACCTTTTTATACTCTGGCTGCCTTTTTCAGTACCACGTATCAGCCTGCTAATCCTTGGTTTTATTACAGGGCTTACATTGGATTATTTCACCATGACAATGGGGCTTCATGCAGCAGCCTGTACACTGGTAGCCTATGTGCGGCCATTTGTGGTAAACGTATTGATTCCAAAAGATACTTCCGAGTTTAACTACAGGGAACCATCTCCAAAATCAATGGGATGGACTCCTTATGCTGTATACGCTCTTGTTCTTACCTTTTTGCACCACGGTTACCTCCTTTTCTTAGAGTGGCTCCAGTTTGGCAGCTTTCTTGAGTTTCTATTAAGAACACTCGCATATACAGGTGTAAGTATGCTGCTAATTCTCACCATTGAGTTACTGTTTCCGCGCCGCCTTAAGTTCCGTACAAATACAGCGTAAGGGAACTATTATTTATATACGATAAAAAATCTTTCATAAAATTTATGGTAAAAAGGTGCAAAAGATGTTTTGCATTGTAGTTTTGATGAAATTATCTTTTTTCCGTCTATGCCTGTGTTTAACCAGTCCAGAAGCCGCATCATCCGCCTCATCTTTCTGCTGACCTTTTTAGTAATCATCGGGCAGTTATTTAATTTGCAGGTACTTTCTACAAAGTATAAAATAATGGCAGATCAGAATGCCATTTTTGAAAAAAGGATTTATCCTTCACGCGGTATCATTTTCGATAGGAAAAACCGGGCTATTCTCAATAATACGATGATGTTTGACCTGATGGTAACACCATCAGAGGTGAAAGGCGTGGATACAACATTGCTTTGCCGTTTGCTCGAAATAGATACTGCTGAATTTAAGAAAAGAGTATTGGATGCAAGGTATCGCAATGGTCCTTATCGCCCTTCTGTATTTGAAGATCTGCTGACGCCGGAAAAATATGCAAGGCTGGATGAAAATATCTGGCGTTTTGGAAATGGATTTTTTCTGCAGGAAAGACCGGTAAGAAGTTATCCTTTCAATTCAGCAGCGCATATTTTGGGTTATATCAATGAAGTAGATACGGGCGTCATAAACAGGTCTGGTGGTTATTACCAATCAGGTGACTATATTGGTAAAACGGGACTGGAACAATATTATGAAAGAGCACTCCGCGGACGCAGAGGTATTCAATATTGGATAAGGGATAACAAAAACCGGCTTGTAGGCCGGTGGAATAATGGGGCCTCCGATACAGCGGCTATAGCTGGAAGAAACCTGCGTACATATATAGACGTCGAACTGCAGCAACTGGCTGAAAAGCTATTAAGGAATAAAATAGGAGCTATCGTGGCGCTCGAGCCAAAGACAGGTGGTATACTAGCGATGGCCTCTGGTCCCGATTACGATCCCAATGATTTGACTGGCCCAAACAAAAAAAAGAACTATGGTAAACTTGCTTTGGATGCCAGCAAACCGCTATTTAACCGCGCCATTAAAGGCCAGTATCCGGGAGGTTCTACCTACAAGCCATTGGGAGCACTTATTGCATTGGATGAAGGAGTTATTACGCCTTCTTACGGCATTGGTTGCGCTGGTACATATTACGGATGTAAAAGACCATTGAAATGTACAGAAAGATGGGCAGGCCATGCAGCTAATATGAGAATTGCTATTGCATGGTCGTGCAACTCTTATTTTAGTGAGATACTTAAAAAAACTATTGATAATCCTGCTTATGGCAATCCGCGAACCGGATTAACCAAATGGCAGCAATACTGCAATGCTTTTGGATACGGACATAGGCTTGGCGTTGATCTTATAAGTGAAGACGGGGGTAATATTCCAGACACCTCTGCATATGACAAGGAGTATCGTGGTCAGTGGAATTCCTGTACGATGGTAGGCGGTGGCCTGGGAATAGGACAGGATAAAATGCTGGTGACCCCATTGCAAATAGCCAATGCAATTTCGATAGTGGCGAACAAGGGATATTATTACACTCCCCATTTTGTCAAAACAATAGATAATGAAAACGAACAGGACACCTCAATTGTAAACAAATACCGCAAAAAGCATGAGGTGCTAACACATATTCCCGATACAACCTACAATATTGTAATACAGGGAATGGAAGATGTAACAACACACGGAACAGCCGCACGCCTGCCAAAGATTCCAGGTATAAATATCTGTGCAAAAACAGGTACCGCCGAAAATAAAATGGTGCTTGATGGAAGAGTTATTCAATTAAAGGACCACTCGCTGTTTGTTTGCTTTGCCCCGCGTGAAGATCCTAAAATCGCCGTAGCAGTAATTGTTGAAAACGGCGGCTTTGGTGCCACATGGGCCGGGCCGATGGCTTACCTCATGGTAGAAAAATACCTGACGGATAGTTTGCGTGCTGATAGAGTAAAGGAAGCTGACCGGATTGCTGCCGCCAATCTGATGCCTGTCTGGTTGCCGCGTGTACAGTTCAAGGAAGATTCAGTTCGCGCATACTATTGGTTTCAAATGACAAAAGACAGCAGTTATATTGAAAAATATATCAATCCTGGTAAGACAGGCAATAAAGGTTCTGAACCGTTGAAGACAAAAGATGGTAAGTTAATTGCATTATTGCCTGAAAAAAAGCAAATGAAAAACCAGCAGCGCCCTGTAGAAAAATTATGAGCCAGCGAAACCCAGCAATATCAAAAGGTGTAGATACCAGCCTGATATGGATTTATTTCTTATTGGTAGCAATAGGTATTACTGCCATTTTCGCGGCTACCTATAAAGAAGGTGATCCGGTAATGCAAAGTTTTTTACGGTTTAAAACAGACTACAGCAAGCAGTTTTATTTTTTTATTGCAGCGGCTGTACTTGCGTTATTTATTTTACTTACTGACAGTAAGTTTTTTCCTGCTACGGCAAATATCTTCTACATAGCAGGAATAGTATTACTGCTGCTCGTATTTCCATTTCACTCAAATGTAAAGGGTACTGAATCTATCATTCGTTTCGGCGGGTTCAATTTTCAACCAGCCGATTTTTGTAAAATATGTGTTTGCCTTGCATTGGCTAAATATTTATCACGACCTGATACGGATTTTACAAAAACTAAATCACAACTGATTGCCGCCGGTATTACATTGCTTCCGGCTGCGCTTACCATTCTGCAAAAGGAAACAGGGCTGGCGCTTGTGTTCCTTACTTTTTTTATTGTCATGTATCGTGAAGGGCTGCCCTCTATTGTATTGATTATTGGTTTTTCATTTGCCCTCCTCGTAATAGCTACTTTATTGTTGGAGAAAAATACATTGGCTATTATATTAACTGTTATTGCCGCCATTGCTGTGTATATTTTACGGAAGCAGGTAAAAAGAAACCGGAGTTTATTAATAGGAGTCGTGGCACTTTGGGCCGTGTGTGTAGGTATTCAACGCTTCGTTGTACCAGCTATTTTTAAGCATGTTTTGCAAAAACACCAGGTAGAGCGTATCTACAGTTTGATAGGCCGTGATGTACCAAATGAATATATAAAGGGAAATACATCGTCGGATGAACCGGTTTCAAAGAAGAATACTGCGGATTATAATGTAAAGCAGTCGAAGATTGCCATCGGGAGCGGACAAATATTCGGCAAAGGTTTGTTGCAGGGTACACAAACCCGTTATGAATTTGTACCGGAGCAGCGGACCGATTTTATTTTCTGTACTATAGGAGAAGGTTTTGGCTTCACCGGCAGTTTTATTTTACTGGCGATCTACCTTTTATTGTTATTCAGAATAGTGACAGTCGCTGAAAGGCAACGAAGTGTTTTCAGTCGTTGTTATGCGTATGGTGTTGCGGCTGTATTTTTCTTTCATATTGCTATCAATATTGCGATGACGATTGGCCTGGCACCTGTTATTGGTATTCCCCTTCCGTTTATA
This sequence comes from Chitinophagaceae bacterium, assembly GCA_016787105.1. GTDB lineage: Bacteria > Bacteroidota > Bacteroidia > Chitinophagales > Chitinophagaceae > JAFDYH01. The sequence continues at coordinate 4,374 of JAEUVI010000284.1, forward strand.
AGTTATGGCGGTACTTCTTTAATAACATTTACTATTCTCTTATTTATTCTTATCCGCCTGGATGCAGATCGGCAAATGGTTTTGCGCTAATTTGCAGCAATGAAAGTGATTCCGCTATCTGAAGGCTCGTTTACTATTGATAAATCAAAACTCTTTGTCCCGTTTGATAAATCAAAAGATAATTTGCAGGCGCGAACTACGGGAAGCCTGCTGGTAGAAGTGCAGCCCTTCGCGGTCATAACATCAAAAGATATTTTATTATTGGATGCAGGTCTTGGCTTTGAAAAAAACGGAGAACTGCAGATTCATGAAAACTTAAAACAGGTTGGTATCGATCCCAAACAAGTTACCAAAGTATTAATGACGCACCTGCACAAAGATCATGCTGGTGGCGTAGGAAAAGAAGACAGGCTAAGCAGTTTTAAAGAACTAAGTTTTCCAAACGCGATATACTATGTACAGCAGCGTGAACTGGATTTTGCTTTTGAAAAAGGGTTCCCATCTTTTATTCCGCATGAGCTGGAAATACTGAAAGAATCATCACAGGTCGTTTTCCTGGATGCAGATGAAGGTATCATCGATAATTACATTTTTTATAAAATAACCGGGGCGCATTCGCCATTTCACCAGGTATTCTGGATAAAAGAAAACGATGAAATTATTTTCTTTGGTGGTGATGATGCACCACAGTTAGGGCAAATGAAACACCGGTTTGTTGCCAAGTATGATTATGATGGTAAGAAAGCTGCTGATCTTCGTAGCGAATGGTGGGAGCAGGGAGAAAAAGAAGGGTGGACGTTTTTATTTTATCATGATATTAAAACACCGTACGCAAAAAAACAATAATTGCCCCCGGCTTATTTATTCAGCCATACTACTTTTTGTTCTGACTGATGTTCTTTCCCGATTATATCGCGATATAATTCCGGCCGCCTTGCTTTGATATAGCGATGACCTCCGGCTTCTGTTAGTTTTTCAGGGGTTAGCGTTGCTGTTACAAAATCATTATCCAGCTTCCGGCATTCGGCAATAATATCGCCAAACGGATCCACAATCATAGCACAACCGTTTTTTAACTGGTCATGATCCATGCCAATCGGATTAGAGAATACAGCATAGATGGCATTATCATATGCCCTTGCAGGTAACCATTTCATCAACCAGCCTCTTCCTTTCAACCCATCGAATTCAAGACGTAATGAAGTTGGATCTTTTTCCCGGTTCTCCCACAATTTTGGATCTACAAATCCGGCGCCCGGTCTAGTAGATGGTGTACACATTGTAACATGCGGCATAAAAATGATGTCTGCACCGAGCAATTTTACTGCACGCACATTTTCGATTACGTTATTGTCATAGCAAATCAGTATGCTGCATTTCCATCCATGTAAATCGAAGAGGCAATATTCGTTGCCGGGTTTTATATGTTTGTTGATGAAAGGATGCAGTTTACGGTATTTGGCCCTCAGCCCGTTTTTATCAACACATACATATGCTTTGAATATATTATCATCTTTGTCTTTTTCGAACAATCCCGCCAGTATAGCGATATTATTTTTTGCAGCAATCCTGGTAAGTTGTTCAATACTTTCGCCCCCCGGAATTAACTCAGCTACGGCAAGCATTTGCTCTTTAGAAAAAGACATTGCGAATGTATACCCGGTGATGGAGCATTCATGAAATGCAATTGCTTGCGCACCTTCCGCGCCAGCCTTCTGCGAAATAGCATCTATAACAGAAAGATTATATTTTTTATCACCACTTTTATTTTCAAACTGGGCAGTAGCAATCTTTATAGGTTCCATTCTTTATTTTTTATAAAATTAAATTCTTTTGAAAATCAGAAACGGTTAGCGAAAAAGCAATTGCTGAAACTCAATCAAATTTCGCCGCCATACCATCCAGCTATGTGCGCCGGTGGTTTCTATTTCATGGTAATTTATTTTTTTGCCTGAAAGCCATTTTTTAAAGTCTTTATTATTGCCCCATAGAAAATCTGATTTGCCACATGAGATCCATAATAGTTTTAGTTGCTTATTTATCGTTGAATCGAGGGATGGAAATGTTTTGTCATAAATATCTCCGAGAGAAGAAAGGTTACGACCTTTTCCCATTTCTGATATCCCATACATCATAAAGGCGCTGCTGAAGGCTCCTACCCATTGAAACAATTGCGGATTCCTTAACCCGGCCATTGCTGCCTGTGCGCCTCCCATGGAAAGGCCTGCAATGGCCCTTCCGGATGATGACGTAAGAGCTTTGTAATTTTTTTCAATCTGCGGAATGATTTCTTCAATCAATGATTTTGTAAACTGATCAAAACTGCGAGGGTCGGCAACAGCACCTTTTACTCCGTAACCTAAAGTGGTCACTATGATCATGGGGGTTATTTTATTTTTTGAAACAAGGTTATCGGTAATCATATCTGCCATGCCCGTCTGAAACCAACCTCTTGCATCGTCGCCCATGCCATGCAGTAAGTATAATACAGGATATTTTTTTTCTGATGCAGGATCATATCCCGGCGGTGTGTATACATAATAGTCGCGGGTATCTCCGATGATACCTGATTTGAAAACATGCCTTGTAACCGCGCCATGTGGTACGTCCTGCACTTCCCAGGGTTCTGCCGGAAAGCCTGGTACTGTAATTAAACTCTGACCCGTACCGGTATATGAACTTCTCATGTCAGGATTTGCCGGGTCAATAATTGATAAGCTATCTACCACAAAATTGTAAGCATAGATATCAGGCGCAAGTTTTTTTGAAGTGGCAGACCATACACCTGCTTTATTTTTTTGCATAGTAAGTGTAGACCCTTCCATCCGGACTATTGCCTGCCGTGCAGCTGGTGCTTTTAAAGAGAACCGGATAGTACTATCTTTTACGACAGGCTTGTAAGAGGGAAAAAAGAGAGAAGCAGGATTTTGCGCTGCTGTAGAAAAAGAATATAAAATTATAATGCTTGCTGAAATCAGCGTGCTGCGGATTATGATATTCATAGTCAGAATAGAAATAGCTTATAAAATTTGGCTTACAATTACACGAAAATTATAATAAGAGTTTACACTTATTTTTTAATTTTTTTAAAAAAGACTATAAATTAAAACATTTATAAATACAATTTTTCGTAACTTATGTTTTACCTTATTCGAAAAGTTCAGGCCACTGCGTTATGGAAAAAATTTCAATTCTTCTTGTAGACGATCATAAGTTAATCAGAGATTCGTGGTCATATATTCTTGAAAGTGATCCCCGCTTCCGTGTTATTGGTTCTACGGGGAAAGCCGATGAAGCATTGGCTATCGCAAAAGCGAAACATCCTAAGGTAGTATTGATGGACCTAAATATGAGTCCTGTAAACGGTTTTGACCTTACAAAATTGATACGTAAGCACTTGCCTGACACAAAGATCATCGGTGTATCTATGCATAGTATGCCTGTGTATGCAAAAAAAATGCTGCAGATAGGAGCGATGGGCTATGTCACAAAAAATTCGTCAAAAGAAGAAATGGTGGCAGCGATACTATCTGTTTCCGGAGGTGAAAAGTATTTGTGCGATGAAGTAAAAAGTATATTGGCCAAACAAGAGTTGGATGATAATAAACCGGGAATGAATGATATGAATGCCCTGACACAGCGTGAGGTGGATGTTGTGCAACTTATTAAAGAAGGCCTTTCTTCAAGGCAAATAGCGGAGAAGTTGATTCTATCACTTAAAACGGTAGAGGTGCACCGCTATAATATTCTGAAAAAGCTGAAATTAAAAAACACTGCTACGCTTGTTAATTTTATTAATGCACATGGCTTGTAGAAGGATCAACTGTATATCCGTTCGATAGCATCTTTGTATTTTTCCATAATTACTTTTCTTTTTAATGACATTTTTGGTGTCATTTCTCCCGTATCTATGCTCCATTCCCTTGGTAGCAATTCAAAGCGTTTTATTTGCTCTACATGATTGAAGTTTTCATTATACTTTTCTACAATTTCTTTGTACATTTTTAATACTGCTTCATCCTTTATTACTTCCTCATTTGTAGTAAATGTTTTTTCATTTTCTTTCATCCATTCTTTTAATGCGGTAAAAGAAGGGACAATCAATGCGCCTACAAATTTCCGTTCAGGGCCTACAATCAATATCTGCTCAATGAAGCGGCTTTCTTTCAGTTTATTTTCTATCGGCTGTGGCGCTACGTATTTACCACCGCTGGTTTTAAAAAGCTCTTTTTTCCTGTCGGTGATTTTTAAAAAACGTTTGTTGACCCACACACCAATGTCACCGGTAAGCAGCCACCCGTCAACAATTGTTTCCGCTGTGAGGTCGGGCCTTTTATAGTAACCCAACATTACTGTCGGTCCTTTTACCAATATTTCACCGTCTTCTGCAAGGCGAACATCAAGACCTTCCATAACGGGCCCCACTGTTCCAAGCATGGTACCGCCTTTTTCTTTCCTGTTTACACTAATAACCGGGCTATTTTCCGTTGGCCCATACCCCTCATAAACCGGTATACCAGCAGCATTGAATATGCGCAGTAGTTTTTCAGAAGCCGCAGCGCCACCTGTTATAATGAATTGAATATTTCCACCAAGGGCTTCTTTCCATTTGCTGAATATCAGCTTGCGTGCAATAGCGAGTTTGAAATTATACCAGGGGCCACCGCTTATATTGTTATCATACTTTGTAGCAAGGGCTACACTCCAGAAAAACAAAGCCCGCTTAAATCCTTTCAGCTCGTTTCCTTTACTCATAATACGTTCATACACTTTTTCGAGCAGGCGCGGTACGGTTGTAAATCCATTGGGCTTTACCTCCCGAAGATTATCACCGATTGTTTCCAGGCTTTCCGCATAATAAATACTGATACCGCTGAAGAGGTAGATATATGTAACTAATTTTTCGAAAATATGATTGAGCGGTAAAAAGCTAAGCACTTTAGATTGTGGTGCATCTTCAAAAGGAAAACTCATTTTGGCAAAAAATACGCAACTGACGATATTGCTGTGACTGAGCATCACACCTTTTGGTGTACCGGTAGTACCAGATGTATAAATAATGGTGGCTAAATGTGAGTTCGGTATTTCCTGTTTGATGTTTTCCACCTGCCGCAGGCTTTCTTCGTCTGCGAGTTCAATCACCTTAGTATAATGATCAGCGCCGTCTATTTTGTCGAATGTGTATATACCGAGAACAGATGGAGTTTTGCTTAGTATGCTTCTCGCTTTGATAAGCAATGCCTCATCACTAACGAATATGTATTTTACCTGCGCATCATTTAATATAAATTCTAGTTCCTGTGGATTGGTAGTTGGATAAATGGGGGTGAGTACTGCACCAGTTTGCTGTACAGCCAGGTCGGTAAAGATCCACTCAGGCCTGTTATTACTGATGATGGCTATTTTATGAGAACCTTCCGGTGTAAAATTGTTTCCGTTTACACCCAGCTTCAGTAACCCTGCTGAAAAACGGTTAACAGTCTTCTGAATTTCTGCTGTACTATGCCCTTTCCACTCGCCATTTATTTTGGCTGCAAGTGCATCCTGCTTCGGAAATTTTTTAAGCTGGTATGATATAGCATCAAATAGGCGATAAGATGGAAACTCCATAGTAGCAAGCGTTTGCGATGAATATTTATGCTACAATATAGCAAGATTTGGAGAGGATCAGAAGCAAATTACCAAAAGAAAAACCGCCCCGGAAGGCGGTAAGAAAAAGAGCTTGTGGACATTTATCATTTGGCCTGGTAATATTGCCCCTGCGGCATTTTAAATACCCGGCTTCGTTGAAAATTGGTAAAACTGGTATACTGTTCCGTATGTGTTTTATTCCAGTTATCATACCCTGCCAGGTTTTCTACTGCGCCAAACAACCATTGATTATAGGCATCAAACATACCTTCCTGCAGTAACTGGCGTTGGTAGTCAAAAAGACGGAACGGGAATTTAGCGGCATATTTATCAAACCACTCAAGAATGAATCGTGTACGGATCATGGTTAGTACTTCTGTTGTTATGCCGCGGTTACCCAGTGAACTTTCTTTACTCATGCATTGTAAAAATGCTTTTGAAAACTCACTTTTATTTTTGTCAACATCTTTCAGTATATCAGGGTCGGTAAACAATTTTTGTTTGTAGCCATCCAGCAATAACTGCTTCATGGCGGCGGCACGTTCTGTAAGGCTTTCCATATTTACAAATATTTCACCGTATACCAGGCTCCATACTTTATCTTTTGTGTAATAATAAAACAAAGCAGCATTGTAGTAATTTCCACTGTACGCAGGATCTTCCTGTATTCCTTTTTCCCAGAGATCAATTGCGGAGAAATCCTTTTTCGCCCAGAGCAATTCGCCATATTCACTATAGAGCGGGCCGCTTTTTGGAAATTTTTTCAAACCCGCTTTATACACCCGCTCACAATCCTTTACCTGTTCCAATGCTTTGTATACATTGCCGGCAATCTGGTATGAAATAACATCGGCATCACTGCGATCCATAAGTGCCTTTACGCCTTCCAGTGCTTTATCGTAATCTCTTTTGTAGTAATAAGAGTTTATCAAATCTTTTTGTAATTCCAGGTTATTCTTATCCTGCTGAAGCGCACGGGTCAATACAATAATTGCATTATCAAAATCGCCCTGCTGCATAAATGTGCGTGCAGTAGCTTGTAATGATTTTACATCTTCTGTTTGTGCCAATGACACAGTACTTATTCCAATTACACCAAGTAGAAAAAGGAAATATTTTTTCATAACTGCAAAGAAAGGAAAAGGATTCTTTTTATAATAGACGATAAATAATATTAACAAGTTATATCAATGCTGAAAATAAACGACTTAGATATTCAATCGACCCAAAGTCCCTTCAGGGATTTAGGGCATGCGTTAATAAACCATCCCGCAACTTGGGCTCAAACCAGGTACTTTTTGGCGGCATCACATTGCCACTATCGGCAATGTCAAACAACTGCTGTATGGTGACAGGGTGCAAACTGAATGCCACTTTCATTTCACCACTGTCAACTCTTTTTTCAAGTTCGACAAGGCCGCGTATGCCCCCTACAAAGTCAATCCGTTTATCAGTACGCTGATCTTTTATGCCCAGCCATTTATCCAGTACATTGTTGGAAAGAATGGTGACATCCAGTATGCCAATAGGGTCTTCTGTAAATGTTCCTTTTTTGGATGAAAGAATATACCATTGCTTATCGAGGTACATGCCAAACTCATGCAGTGAAGCAGGTGAATAAGCCTTACTTGTTTTTGTAATTGTAAAATCCTCTTCTAAATTTTTCAGCAATTCATCGCTGCTTAAACCATTCAGATCTTTTACTACACGGTTATAATCCATAATCGCCAGTTCGCTGGCAGGAAAAATAGTAGTGAGAAAAAACTTTGCTGCGGTACTATCCGGCAGTTGCGTACTCACTTTCGCTGCGGATGCAGCGCGGTGATGGCCATCTGCTATATAGGTATATGGTACATGCGTAGCGAATAATCGTGTGATGGAATCATTCACAGTACCGCTATTTACAATCCAGATGGTATGTTGTATACCGTCATCAGCAGTAAAATCATACTCCGGCTTGTTATCATTTTTCCATTTATTGATAATGTTGTTTATTTCATCCACGTCACGATAGGCGAGAAATACATTGCCTGTTTGCGCCTGTATGGTACGCATGTGGTCAATGCGATCTTTTTCTTTTTCAGGCCGGGTGAATTCGTGCTTTTTGATCATATCATTGAAGTAATCTTCTACAGAAGAAACACAAACCAAACCTGTCTGCGATCTCCCATTCATTACCAATGTGTAGATGTAATAACAGGGTTTGTCTTCTGTAAACAATGTATTATCCGCGATGAACTGTTGCAGGTTTTGGTTGGCTTTATCATACACGGCTTCGCTATGCGTATCAATACCGGCAGGTAAATCTATTTCTGATTTGGTAACATGGAGAAATGAAACCGCATTTCCCTTTGCTGCTGCTCTTGCTTCTTCACTATTGAGTACATCATAAGGCGGTGATGCTACCTGCTGCGCCAGTTTTTGTTGTGGTCGCAGCGCTTTAAACGGTTGAATATGGGCCATGTAATAATCTGTTTTTTAAATATAATCTCATCCCCTCCTGTTCGCAAAATCTTTCATCAAATCTGTAATCGCTTCTACACTTTCAATAGTCAATGCATTGTACATCGATACCCGGAAGCCGCCGACACTGCGGTGGCCTTTTACGCCTACCATGCCTTCCTGCTTGCAGAGATCAAGAAATTCTTTTTCCAACGAAGCATCGTCAAGGATAAATACCGCGTTCATTTTACTGCGATCTTCTTTGGCAACAGGTCCGCGGAAAAGTGGTAATGAATCCAACGTTTCATAAAACAAATGCGCTTTGGCATCATTGAGTTTTTCTATTACAGGTATACCTCCTTGTTGTTTGAGCCAGCGAAGCGTGAGCATGGCAACATATACTGCAAATACAGGAGGTGTATTCAGCATGCTACCTTCTTTGATATGATTGCGGTAATCTAATATAGAAGGGATTGTTCTGTTTACTTTACCAAGAATATTTTTATTTACTACAACTAAGTTTACTCCCGCTGCACCCATATTTTTTTGGGCACCTGCATATATCAATGCAAACTTATTGAAGTCCAACTGGCGGCTGAGTATATCACTGCTCATGTCGGCTACAACAGGTACGCCGAATTCAAAAGGCATTTTATGCCATTGTGTACCG